>PEVQ01000243.1:0-3885 GCA_002780205.1 Elusimicrobia bacterium CG06_land_8_20_14_3_00_38_11 | reverse complement strand
GACTTCCTGCTCTCTGTATTCATATTTTTTTGGCAACTCGCGAATTACATAAAAATCCCAAATGCTTGAATTTATTTTCTTTTGTTCAACCCACAATAAACCGTTTATAAAAAGAGTTTTGTTTAATTTCTCAGTGTTGACGGCAGAGTAATATTTTTTTGAATTTTCCGGAACACTTTTTGATAAAAATATATTATTATATGAGTCAATTATTGCGACATCCTGCCTTTTTTTAAGAACATTTTTCAAATAAGAAAGTGTAAAAATGGTTTCATCAACTTCCTCGTGCAGATACAAAGTGCCGTTTTTTGCGACGGTTTTTAATATATTAACCGGATAATCGTAGGCAGTGAAATTATATCTATATGGCATAATAACTGTAGAATAAAAACTGCTGATATTAAATTTACTCCTGAAATTAAAAGTACTCCAAATAATTTGAAATGCCAATTGAAATTCCAATAATATTAAAACACCGTGTAAAAAAAACTTTATATTTCTTAATTCGCAAATTTTATAGCCCGACCAGAGCGCCGTCATAATCCATGCGGGAATATAATACGGAGTAAAAGCGTCAATATCCTGCGGCGTGAATTTGAAATTGAGTAAAATTATCAGCCCGAGCGTGTTCGCCAAAAAAATTAAAATGGTAAACAGAACAAATTTAATATCTTTTTTAATCAAACTTATAAGCCCGAACACGGAAAAAATGGCAAACAGTCCAAAGTTTTGTATTAACTGACTGAAAAAATCTCTTACAAACAGAAGTTTAGTCGCAAATCCGACTCTTGCCGCCAACTCCAGTCCTTTGTATTGAAACCTCCCAATATGAGCAATAAAATTTTTGAAATTTTCGGGATTGCCCCAGTCAATCGGCGGATTTACCGACGAACGAATAGGAAGATAAAGATACAAAAAAAGTCCGGGCAAAAAAAATATCAGTAAAGTCAGGAGCGTTTTCAAATTAAAAATTTTCGGATTTTTCCATATCAAATAAAACGCAAAAACCGGACCGAAAAGAAACATAATGTAATGATTGGCAAGTGCAATCCCGTAAATAAAAGCAATAAGTGGTAAGTGGTAAGTAGTAAGTAGTAAGTAAGCAATTAGAACGACAAAAAATGCGTTGAGCGTGTAGACCTCGGAGATTATTGATTGCGACCACAATGTTGACGAAAAGCAAAGTATTACTGCCGATAAAGTAAGAACTGCGGACAATTTTTTTTCATTATTCTCATTTACCGGAACTATTTTTTTAATTATAAAATAAAAAATAGCACAGGTAGACGCACCAAAAAACGCACTCATCAAATTAACGCGGTATGCGATGTTTCCGAACGGAATTATTACGGTAAAAATTTTGCCGAGAATTGTCCAGAGCGGATAACCGGGCGGATGAGCGACACCCAGCGTATAGGCAGCAGTAATAAGTTCTCCGCTGTCACCGACCGAAACGGCAGGATAAAGGGTGAAAAGGTAAAAAGCAAAAAACGGAAAGATAAAGATAAAACCCGGCACAGATATATTACAGATTTTATTTTTCATTATGTTTTTCAGAATTACAACGGTAAAATTTGATAGGTTATTATATCAAAAAAAAATAATTCGTCAAGTGCATTTTTTACTTGACAATTTATTATAATTACATTATAATGTCCATAAAAGTGTAAGGGGGTGATGCAAATGGTTAAAAACAAAGATTCGCCGACAAAAAAGGCGGAAGCGCAGTGCCCCTCTTGAAAGAAGAACCGTCTCCCACCGAAAGTATTATAACAGATTTGGGGTTGGGTTGCAAGTGGAAAAATTCAATTAGAGCAATTGATCTAATTGAAAATGGAGAAAAAAATGAAAAAGTGGTTTTTGGGTTTTGCAGGATTGGGATTGTGGACGGTGCAGCTTTTTTCTTTGGAAAATGATTTTCCAAATATAAAGCCAACCGGATTTGCCAAGGCAAGATACACTGTTGATGCAACCGCCGGGGCAAAAGACGGTTTTTCAATTGCTCAAGCACGACTTGGCATAAAGGGTGATATTACAAAAGATGTTTCTTACACATTTTCGCTTGAAAAAACAAACAAGGAGGCGGAAAACAGCAAATCACTCTATGATGCATATATGGATATAAAATCAATTTCATATTTTGCAGTTCGTCTTGGACAATTCAAATACAAATTTTCGCTTGAAAATGTAATACCCGACGCTGATTTGGAATTGATAAACAAATCAGATGTCGTAAGCAATCTTGTAAGTCCCACAAGAGATATTGGAATTGAAATATCAAAAGTGCTTTCTATAAAGTCACTGAAATCTGATTTATCGGTTGCGACCGTCAACGGTAGCGGTTCAAATTGTTCGGACGATAATGATAACAAGGCAATTATCGGAAGAATTTTACTTTCACCCGTAAATGATTTAAGTTTCGGCGGTTCAATTTATAGCGGTACAATAAGTACGAACACTACCGCAAAAGACAGATTGGGTTTTGAAATAAAATATCAACTTAAAAAACTCTTGTGTAAGGCGGAGTATCTGCACGGTAAAGACGGCTCAATTAAAAAAGAAGGATATTATCTTACCGGCGGTTATGAGATTTTACCGAAGATATTTTTCTTTACGAGATACGATATGTGGGATTCATCTCTGAAAGTTATTGAAAGTAAAAACAGCAGATGGACTTTCGGGTTGAATTATTTTATTGACAAAAATGTTTTGATAAGGAACAATTATGAGAGAAAAGTGGAATCGCCGAGTATAAAAAATGATTTGGTGATGTCGGAATTACAAATTAAATTTTAATGTTGGGTACTGTCAAAATAAATATGAAAAGAGTGGACGAAAATGTTGAATTTTTTTCAGCGCTTCAGTGCTTCAGTGGTTAAATTTGACATTATGCAATGTTGAAAATGGAGGAAAAAATGAAAAAAGTATTTGCTGTTATCGGTATTTTGTTGGTTTGGGCCAATTTTATTTGTGCGGCAGAGGAATTGTTTTTTTTCTGCGGGGCTGCTGTTGCAGTGCCGATGCGAGAAATAATTAAAAATTACGAACAAGAAACCGGCGTAAAGGTTAATGTTACTTACAGCGGTTCGGGAACACTTCTTTCACAGATGGAGTTGACAAAAAAAGGCGACGTTTATCTCTGCGGTTCGCCTGACTATATTACTATTGGCGTAAGAAGAAAACTTTTAATAGAAGAAACCGATAAAATTATTTCATATCTTGTTCCCGCAATACTTGTTCCGAAAGAAAATCCAAAAAATATTCAAAAACTTGAGGATTTGACAAAAGAAGGTATACGGGTCGGGATGGGAAATCCCGAAACAGTATGTTTAGGTTTATACGGTGTTGAACTTTTGGATTACAACAATTTACTTGAAAAGGTTCTGCCCAATGTTGTTGTATTTGCCAAAAGTTGCGAGGATACTGCAACTATCTGTGTCTTAAAAAAGGTAGATGCTATCATCGGCTGGGATGTTTTTGAAAGTTGGAATCCGAAAGATGTCAAATGGATAAAACTTGACAAAAAGCAAATCCCAAGAATTTCAACCATTCCGATAGCAATACCTGTTTTTGTAAAAGACAGAAGGCGAGCGGAAAATTTTATTGATTATGTTCTGTCACCGAAAAAAGGCGGAAAAATCTTCAAAAAATGGGGTTATATTTTCGATGTTAAAAAAGCAAAAAAATATGCCCCGGAAGCAAAAATCGGAGGCGAATATAAACTGCCGGAAAAATATTTTAAGTTGATAAAGAGGTAGTTGCCCGATTCATCGGGCTATGCTCAATAAATTGAGCAACTGCAAGTTTCCATTGCAATAAATAGGTTTAATCTGCGTAATTGCCATTAATAATCCGTGTAAGGTTCTGTAAAGTAAAAAATGGTAG
>PEVQ01000060.1 GCA_002780205.1 Elusimicrobia bacterium CG06_land_8_20_14_3_00_38_11 | reverse complement strand
TTAATTCCGGCACCTCGCTGCTCACGGCGACCCAGAGAACAGTTACCGTTACGCCTACCGACTTATCTAAAAATTACTGCGCCCTTGCGGAGGGTATAGATAATTCCGTAACAAACATTCCGATTTATCCCGAAAACGGCGGCGTCAATGGCTTCTATCCTGAGTTCGGCAGAATCCTTATAAATAATGAGGTCGTTTATTACACAGGGATTTCTACATCCAGCGCTCCTAACCAGTTCTTAAATTGCAAACGCGGCGACCCGGATCTGGCAAACACGGTTACTGCGATGCATTCACAAAATGCAACGGTTCAAAAAACGGTTATTCAATCGGAAACCGGTATCCCGATGCTGAAACTCACTCTCTCCTGCGACGGCTACCTTGTGCAATGGAAGGGGTTAAAACTTTCAAGGACATTTTTGCCCGGCGGCTGGGGCAGGGACAGCGATGTTGTCAATATAAAGGTCTGGCGTGATGCCGAAGGTTCCCAATACGGCAAATTCTCTGCGGATGATGTTGTGGTCGTTTCCACCTGGTATTATCCTTCATATACATTCGGTTCGCCCGGGCACATATCAAACGCCGAGTCAGGCAAAGCATTTATTGATTTGAATGATAATGATTGGAAAAACCGTTATATCCCCGGTGTGGCAGGAAGTTATGCGGTGATAACCACTACTCCCACAATCTATTATGTTACATTTGATATAGCGCCCTCAGCACAGGAAAATGATTCCGTCGGCTGTCTGGCATATGGTATGACATTGGATGGCGACAATATAGTTAAGACCGGCAACTTACCCATAAATTCAGCGACGCCTATCATCAAACCGACCAGGGATATTATGGAAGTGAAATGGATTGATGCCGCCAATATAGATGTGGTTCAGGCGACCACTAATTATACTATGCTTGAACTGGATTTGAAGACAAACGAGCGGGAAGCGTTGTGGTCGGGCGTGAGGGTAAAAAAGCAGCTCCATTATGACGATTTCACACTGTTAGAATCCAGCACTGCGGTTGACTCCGATATCCTGAATATGAACATTTACAACGACTCCAACTTCTCCAAAAAATTGGATGCCGGCGATTTATTGATTACCACCGGGCGGGATAAATTCATTGAAGGCGTCGCCGAAATATATTTCTCCGAATATCCTCAAGATATGAGGCAGGTGATTAAATCTGCGGAATATGAGGCGGTCCAACAATCAATAAATCCGGATTGGAACCAGAAGTATTTTATATGCTTGGATGTCAATCCTACTGCGATTGTTAGCAATTTTTTGGGTATAACTATAGAAAACACGACCGATTTCTTTGTGGTTGCGCCGGACGATGTTCAGTTCATAACCTCGCCGCCGGCGCCGCTGTCCAGATTCAGCAAAATTCTTGATTATCCTGATAAAGTAACGGTTGAAATGTATGATATAGCGCCTAATTCCGTTATACAGGGCGATCAAAATACCGGGTTTATCTGGTGCAGAATGAAAGCGGACAAATCACAGGCATCATTAAAAGGAATCATAATTGAAAGGATACCCATCGGCGGAGTTCAGTATGCGGGCGGCGGAAGCAACATAGATGTTCAGTATATCAAAATATACCGGGATGGCAACAGTAATGGTATTTTAGATGCTGAAGATACGCTGATAACCACCGGCGAGGACCAGTTGCCAAGTGATGCCGTCGGCAACCAGAAACTGATTTATCTCGTTGACCCGAATGACCGCACTAAATTAAAATCCCAGTTAATAGGCGCCTTGAATTATGCGTCATTTATAATTACATATGATGTTTCAACAACTGCAAGAAGGGATAACTCGCTGGCAATGAGGATAACCAATAAAGCCAGCATCATACTTGATTTAAGCGGCGAGAAACAGGACGAGGTTCTGGCCTTCAATACATTTGAGACACGGGCAGCAAATATCGGACCTATAAAAGTGATTACCTTCCCGAATACCTCAATTATTCCGACATCGCTTGTTCAGGACAGGACATATCCGATGATGGCTCTGGACATAGCGACCCATGTTCACGAAGTCGGATGGTTGGGACTGCATGTTGAGCAAATATCAACCTACGACCCGTTCTCCAAAGAAACATCATTCAATTTGACGGATGACGGCGCTCTGGCTGAAATAGGTATTTTTAAGGAATATGTGCCCGAAGGCCAGATTGTCGGCGACGGTGTATTGGGCGAGAATGATATATTTATCAGTTCCGTTGTCTGGGGGAGTTCCGACTTCAAAGGCGGGAGTGCGACAATATATTTCTCAACCCAGACCATCGGCGTAGCTCCGCGCAGGTATTATATCGTTGCCAAAATCGGCCGACTGAATGCGCAGGGTGTCTCTACGGAAGGAAGAACTGCGGGAATAAAAATTAGCGGATTTAATTATTTCACAATAAATCCATGGACGGTGGAGGCGGCGACCAGGACATACACAGAACCGATTACAACTTATACATTCCCGTTCATCTCGCAGCCCGGTCTTGTGATGCATTACTCCAAAATGTCGGCGCCGGTTGTTTATGTGGATGAGTGGATTGCTTCACAGAACGAGGTAAAGGCGGCATGGTTGCCCGGTGAAAGCCCCGACCCGGTAAAATACCCGGTATTGTATAACGAATACGGCGTTGCTACGATGCCGATTACAACCGACATACAAAAACCTGACTTCACAGACGGATATCAGCAGGTTGAATTGTCTACATATGTTGCAGCACCTATGGCTCAACCATTTGACCATGGTGCCACATATTATGTCGTTGTCCGTTCCATCAACAATATCACACCGGAAAGACCCAATGGCATTCCATCATTGCCGGGTTCTGCAAAATTCAGGGTTGATTTAACTCCTCCGACGGTACCCGGTAAGCCCGCACCTTCAACATATCTTTCGGGAGTCGCCGCGACACAATATACGGTTAACTGGGGATTTTCAGTGGACCCGGAATCCGGCGTCTTGGCATATGAAGTTCAGGAAAGGGCGGATAGTAATCCGGTCTGGAATTGGATTGATGTCAACGGCGACGGCGTCAAGGCGAGCCCGAAGGATTCCCATACTTTTTCAGACGATTTGATACAAGGCGGTATTACGAAACTTACAGTTCTTGGTAAGACGGCGGGGCATTTCTACACATACAGGGTCAGGGCGAAAAATAAAGCCGGCTCGTGGTCGGCGTGGTCGGCTCCGTCAGAGGCGGCGGTGACCGGTCTTCCGGCGGAGGTTATTTCCGGTGTTTCAAATTATCCAAACCCGTTTGATACTCGGCTCGGCGGAGAGCAGGGCAAGACGCACATCACATACATATTAAATCAGGATGCGGATGTAACGATAACCCTTTACGATTTACTCGGATATAAAGTGATGGAAATGGTATTCGGAAAAGGTCAGGAGGGCGGCAAGCAGGGGCCGAACGATGTTACCTGGGAGGGCAAGAATGAACTCGGCGACTTCGTTGCTCGCGGCGGATACATCGCTCTTATAAAAGCAGTCGGCGCTACAGGAACAAAAACCGAATATAGAAAAATCGGAGTGATTCATTAAAAGGCAATTAATAATTAAAAATTAAAAATTAAGAATTATTGATTTTGCCGTCGGATTTTACCTGCGTAATCCGTACCTAATCCATGAAATCTGCGGTCACTTAAAAAAAGTACTTGACAAAACGGCAAAAATTGTTTATAATTATAGTGAAGGTATAGAACGATAATAGCAAACCCCGAATCGCGGATGGATGACACGAAGTGTCATTCTGAGCGGAGCGAAGAATCCCGGTGTTAAAGGCGAGATGTTTCGCTACCGCTCAACATGACATATCAGTGGCAATCAACGTTAAGGGGGGCGCAAAGCCAATATGCCGCCGTTTGCGGCATGCCGGGTTGCCGAAATTAATTATAGTAAGTTGGTAGTTGCCAACCTTGGTTGGCTTATATTCAGCCGAGCAAGCTCGGCAACTACAATATACTTACTGTCTTTAAACCCGAGTTTCGGTAGCCCGAAAACTCGGTTTTTTATTAAATAAGAGGCGTTTATGAAAATAAAAATCCACCAGATATTAAAATCAGTAAGTAGGAAGTGGAAAGTGGGAAGTCGGAAGTGGTTTGAACTACTCCCTACTCCCTACTTCCTACTTG
>PEVQ01000238.1 GCA_002780205.1 Elusimicrobia bacterium CG06_land_8_20_14_3_00_38_11 | reverse complement strand
AATAAATTTGATTTTGATGCGGAAAATAAAAAGATAGAAGCGAGGAAAGGTATTCCTGCTGAGGCGAGTCCCGTGCTTTTGGGAATTACCCGCGCGTCGCTTTCTTCAAGGAGTTGGATTTCCGCGGCATCATTTCAGGAGACATCAAGAATTTTAACCGATGCGGCAGTTCACGGTGCGGTTGATAATTTAGTCGGGTTGAAAGAAAATGTTATTATCGGACATTTGATTCCCGCAGGAACGGGTTTCAGAAATCCAAAATAAAAGAATCTGACAGGATTTACAGGATAAAGACAGGACTTACTAAGGGGAGCATAAAATACTTTACATCCGTAAAGTACTTCGTCTGTCACCCTGAACTCGTTTCAGGGTCTATAGATGCTGAATCAAGTTCAGCATGACACCATCTTCCATGTAAAGTATATTCCGCTCTTGTTAGTAAAATCCAGTTAATCCCGTCAAAAAAATAAAATAAATAATAAAAAAACACTTGACAAACGATATATTATTTTTGTATAATCAAATTTTCTTATACGAAACGGAACAGACACGGATGTAGTTGCCCGATTTATCGGGCGCCGTACATTTCCGCTTCAGTTCCGTGTCCAAGTTCCGTGTTAGTTCAGTGGTAGTTTATGTTAACCGTAAATCAATTAGTTAAAAATGGCAGATTGCTTTCAAGGCGGAAAAGTAAAACCTCGGCGCTGGCGGAGTCGCCTCAGAGAAGAGGTGTCTGCACTAGGGTTTATACGACCACGCCGAAAAAACCGAACTCTGCTTTAAGAAAAGTTGCAAGGGTAAAACTTACATCGGGCTTTGAAGTTACCGCCTATATCCCCGGTATCGGACATAATTTGCAGGAGCACTCAATTGTTCTGGTCAGGGGCGGCAGGGTCAAGGACTTGCCGGGCGTCAGGTATCATATAGTCAGAGGAACCCTTGATGCCACAGGTGTAAGCGGAAGAAATCAGGGTCGTTCAAAATACGGTGCCAAAAAGCCGAAAGAGGGTGTTGTGAAAGCATCAACTCCGGCGGCTCCGGCTGCACCGGCAGCATAATGGCAATTACTAAGGGGAGCATAAAATACTTTACATGAAAAGGATGTCATTCTGAGCCGAAGGCGAAGAATCTCGATGTTAAAATGCGAGACCCTTC
>PEVQ01000181.1 GCA_002780205.1 Elusimicrobia bacterium CG06_land_8_20_14_3_00_38_11 | reverse complement strand
TACGCATTATAACCCTTCTCCTCCATCTCCATCGCTATTTTATATCCCGACAAATTTTCTATATCTCTTTTCAAATTAATTTTTTTAGCTTTTCTAAAAAAATCTTTGAGCGTAATCTCTATGGAAGACAAATTTCTTTCGCCGAGCACTTCCCATTCCTTGTTTTCTTTTACCATTTCATATATTTCATCTACTCTTTTGGCATGGTCAATTTCCTGCGAAGCCAACGAATAGAAAAGTTGTTTAATAAGTATATTTTTTGTTTTTTTGGCAAGTTTTAAGTATAATATGGTTCCGTTAATTTCAAAATCAAGCGCAAACTCCAATGAATCAACTTTTTCCATACCGCCTCCGTTAAAATTGACTTAAAAAATCCATATCATTTTCGTAAAAAAGCCGCATATTATCAATTCCCAATTTAAGCATTGCTACCCGTTCTATGCCGATTCCGAAAGCATAACCGGTATATTTTTCTGTATCGTAGCCGACAAACTCAAACACTTTCGGGTGAACCATTCCGCATCCCAAAAGTTCTACCCAACCGGTTTGCGAACATACGCTGCATCCTTTGCCTTTACATATTAAACACTGCATATCAACCTCGGCGGACGGTTCGGTAAAAGGAAAAAAACTCGGTCTGAAACGGGACGCGATATTTTCACCGAACATTTTTTTCACAAAAATTTCAAGCACCGCTTTTAAGTCGGCAAATGTTACATCCTCATCAACGGCAAGTCCTTCAACCTGATGAAAAACAAAAGAATGGGATGCGTCAACGGCTTCGTGTCTGTAGACTTTTCCGGGTGCGATTATTCTTATTGGAGGTTTTTGATTTTCCATCACCCTCACCTGAACGGGAGAAGTATGGGTTCTTAACAACAATTCTTGTTTCATTGTTCCATTGTTCCCTTGTTCTCCGATATAGAATGTATCCTGCATATCTCTTGAAGGATGGTCTTTGGGAATATTTAGTGCAGTAAAATTATAATAATCCGTTTCTATTTCGGGGCCTGTAGCGATATTGAAGCCGAGATTAACAAAAATATTTTTTACCTCATTCATTACCTGCGTTAATGGATGAAGTTTGCCGAAATCAAAGGGCTTTCCGGGAAGCGTTGTGTCAATTACATTTTTAGAAATATCAGAAAGGACATTTTTCTTTATTTCTGAAGAATGCTTTTCAATCGCATCCGTTATGTTTTTCTTGATGATATTTAATTCTTTGCCGACCATTTTTTTTTCGGGAAGTGCCAGTTTGGAAAGTCCCGACAATTTTTCCGTTATGATTCCTTTTTTTCCGAGATATTTTAGGCGGACTCTTTCAAGTTCTTCCTGTGTCTGAGTTTTTGATATTTCTTCAATTGCGGTTTTTTCTATCTCTTTCATATTCTTATCGTTAATTTTTCATTTTCAATTTTTAATTTTTAATTGCCTCTTACAGTCCCACTAATTTATCCAAATGTTTTTTCGCGGTCTTATGGTCGGGTATTATTTCCAGCGTCTTTTCATACATTTTTTTAGCGCCGGAGGAATCATTCTTTGCTTCTTTTACCATCCCCACATTGAAATATGCGTCGGCATTTTTCGGATTAATTTTTATGACCTTTTCAAATTCCGCAATCGCTTCGTCATATTTCCCGCTGATAAAATAAAACTTACCCATTTCTATCAGGTCAATTTCTTCTTTTGAAAAATTTTTCGGCATTTTATTTTTCATATACTAAGGGGAGCATAAAATACTTTACATCCGTAAAGTACTTCCTCTGTCACCCTGAACTCGTTTCAGGGTCTATAGATGCTGAATCAAGTTCAGCATGACACCATCTTCCATGTAAAGTATATTCCGCTCTTGTTAGTAACACAACGCGTTCCTCTTACAGTTTTTTCACTTTGTCAATATCGGCATATCGTCCGATGATAATAATCGCATCTCCGTCCTGTAAAATTTCCGAAGCAGACGGAGCGATAAGCAATTCCTCCTTGAAATCGGTCTCGCCATCATCTTTAATATACGGCGCTTTTCTTTTTATGCCTATAATGTGCAGTTTGTATTTTGCCCTGACATCAATATCCTTGATTGTTTTATCAATAAATGATTGCGGGGCGATAACCTCCACCATGTCGTAATCCGGCGAAAGTTCTATCTTTTCTATTATGTTCGGAGATACCAGCATTTCGGAAAGTTTCTCGCCCATATCTCTTTCCGGGAAAACGATTTTGTCGGCGCCGATTTTTTGGAGAACCTTTGCGTGCAAGTCATCCAATCCTTTGACAATAATGTTTTTAACGCCGATTTCCTTTAGTATCAAAGTAGTAAGAATACTTGCTTCACGGTTATCTCCGATAGCAACAACAACTGCTCCAAAATCAGTAAGCCCGAGTTCTCTCATGGCTTTTTCATCCGTTGAGTCCGACACTACCGCCTGGGTAACAACTGAAGAAATTTCCTGTATTTTCTGCTCGTTAGTATCAATAGCAAGAACCTGAATTCCCTTTTTTGACAGTTCTTTTGCGACGACGATTCCGAATGTTCCGAGCCCGATAACAGCAATTTGTTCCATAATAACACCAATTAAAAATTATAAATTAAAAATTAAAAATGCTTTTTACCACAATTTCTAATTTTACATTTTACATTTTTAATTGCCTCTTAACCAACTATCACCTTATCTTCGGCATAATGAAATTTTTCCGCACCGTTTTCTTCCATAACGGCAATTGCAATTGTTAACGGCCCCAGACGTCCGACAAACATCGTCAATATTATCAGCAACTTGCCCAAAGGCGTAAAAAAAGATGAAAATGAAAGCGGCGTGCCGACGGCAGCCGATAAACCGCAGGTTGCAAAAGCCGAAACGACCTCAAAAAGTGTTCTTATAAAATCCTTGCCTTCAATAATTAAAATCAGAAATGTCATCGCAGATACAAAAACAAATGCCAGACAGCCGAGTATAAATGATTTTTGCACGATTTCGGCGGAAATTCTTCGCTTAAAAATAGTAACACTTTTTCTGCCTTTGAGCGTTGCTTTTATGCTGGCAAAAATTGTAGCGAAAGTCGTTGTTTTTATTCCGCCGCCCGTACCCGACGGAGATGCGCCTATAAACATCAATCCAATAATCAAAAATAAAACAGGCGCAGTAAGTGCCGAAATATCAATGGTATTAAAACCTGCCGTGCGGGAAGCAACCGACTGAAAATATGCGGACAATAATTTATTTTTAAGAGTTAGAAGTCCCAGTGTCGACGGATTATTATTTTCCAGCAAAAATATCAAAACAGCGCCGGAAATAATAAGAACCGCAGTAGTAAAAATCGCAACTTTTGTGTGCAGAAGAAGTCGCTTTGTTTTTTTGTAAGAATACATATCACTCATTACGATATAGCCGATACCTCCCAAAATAGTAAGCGATGTTACCCCGAGGTTTACCGGAATAGAACCAACATAATTTGAGAGATTCATCTCAAAAATTGAAAAACCGGCATTGCAGAAAGCGGAAACTGAATGAAAAATCGAATACCAGAAACCTTTGACAATTCCGAATTCCGGAACCCATTTTATTGAAAGAATTAACGCACCCGCAAATTCAATAGCTATGGTGATTTTCACGACATAGACGATAAATCTTTTAATTTCGACAAACGAAAATGTCTGCATTCCCTCGGCAAATGCGAGACGGTCTTTCAGAGATATTTGCTTACCGAGCATAATTACGAAAAGTGTGGCAAGTGTCATATAACCCAGCCCGCCAATCTGGATAAGAAACAAAATTATTATTTTACCGAATAGCGACCACTGTGTCGCCGTATTTACGACGATAAGTCCGGTAACGCAAACGGCAGAAGTCGCCGTAAAAAGTGCGTCAACAAAATTTACCGGTTGGAGCGTTGCAGATGAGACGGGTAACGACAAAATAACGCTTCCGATTAAAATTACGCCGGCGAAACCGAATACGAGAATCTGTTGCGGAGAAAATTTCATATTTTAGAGCATCGGAATTTCAAAGACGCCACAGAATTACACAGAAACACACAGAAATAATTTCAGTGAAATTCAGTGACATTCTGTAGAAATAACTTCAGTGAAATTCAGTGACATTCTGTGGCTTATCTTAACTGGCAGCCGGTATTTGTGAAGACGACTGTGTCGCTGCCGACGACTTCACATCAGATATTTTTGATTTGGCAATTTCCGCCAACTGCGCGAAATCTGCAGGTTGTGAAATTGCAATATCGGCAAGCATTTTTCTATTAAGCGTTATGCCGGCTTTTTTAATTCCGGAAATAAATCTGCTGTAAGACAAACCGTTAAGACGGGCAGCCGCATTAAGCGTTAAAATCCACTGGCTTCTCTTATCCCGCTTTTTTTGAATTCTGCCCCGATATGCATTGACAAGCGCCTTATCCACTCTTTCTGACGCATGAATGTAGACATTTTTGTTGGACAGCCGAAAACCCTTTGACTTCTTAAAAAGCCGCTTTTTTCTTCTTCTTGTTACAACTCCGCCTTTTATACGCATGATAACATCAGTGATTAAGTGATTAAGTGATTAAGTGATTTGTAGGGGCAGGTTTACCTGCCCGTTTATCAGGGCGAATAAATTCGCCCATACTAACCACTTATCCACCTATCTTTCCACTGCCTCCTTTTACAAATAAGGTAAAATAGTCCTTATCATTTTTGTGTCAACCTTGTTTAGTGTTCCCGATTTCTTCAAATGACGCATCCTACCCGGCGATTTTCCGGTAAGAATGTGACGGGCACCTTGCTTTTTTCTTTTGATTTTACCCGTTCCTGTCAGAAAAAATCTTTTTTTAGCACCACTGTGTGATTTCAATTTTGGCATTTAACGTCAGGGAGTAGGCAGTAGGGAGTAGGCAGTAGAAAAAGCCCTTCACGACTTTCTACTTCCCACTTCCCACTTCTCGCTTCCTGCCTCCTATTTCTTTGGTGAAAGAATCACATTTATTGAATTTCCCATCAGCCGCGGAGGCGAATCCGGCTGCCCGTATTCGGAAACTTCCGCCAAAACACGGTTAATTATATCTCCGCCGACCGATATGTGCTCTCTTTCCCTTCCGAAAAACTGCATCAATACCTTTACCTTATTTTTTTCCTCAAGAAACCTTATGATGTGTCTGATTTTTACCGCTAAATCATGCTCGCCGATTTTTGGCCTTATTTTTATTTCCTTCAGAACACCCGTCTTGTGAACCGCCTTGGTTTTTTTGCTCTGCAAATACTTATACTTCTTGTAGTCAATAATTTTACACACGGGAGGAATTGCCATGGGGGCTATTTCAACAAGGTCAACTCCCGCCTCCCGAGCCAAAAATATCGCTTCCTGTATGGTCTTTTCCCCCAACTGCGTTCCGTCCTCGCCTATCAGACGAACCTTCGGTGCCCTTATCTGGCTATTAATCCTCAAAAAACTTTTTGAAATTTTACACCACCTCCGATAACGACAATTAAAAATTAAAAATACAAAATGAAAAATGTTTTTTATACCACAATTTTTAATTTATAATTTTACATTTTTAATTGCCTCAAAATAAAAGATAGCCCAGTGGCTATCTGCGAGATGCTGAAACGAGCCTGCCTGTCGGCAGACAGGTTCAGCATGAAATTGCTTTGCAATTTCACCTTTTCTCCACTGGATTAAGGTGACCCGCTACAGCGAGTTCTTTTTACATATCTTTATTATATTATTGATATTGTTGAAAAAGTCATTTAACCGCAGAGTCGCAGAGAAAACCAGAGAGTTCACAGAGAAAAGCCCGACGAGAAAAAAC
>PEVQ01000212.1 GCA_002780205.1 Elusimicrobia bacterium CG06_land_8_20_14_3_00_38_11 | reverse complement strand
TTTGTTTTTAAACCGAAATAATACTTAATAAAATCTACCGTTCTTTTCGCTGCAAAACCGTCGCCGTAAGGATTTGTGCTTTTCGCCATTTTATTGTATTCGCTTTTATCGGTTAAAAGTTTTTTTACTTCTTTGAAAATTGTTTTTTCGTCCGTTCCGACCAATTTTACCGTTCCCGCTCCGACTGCTTCCGGCCTTTCCGTAACGCATCTCATAACAAGCACAGGTTTTCCCAAAGACGGCGCTTCCTCCTGCAAACCGCCGGAATCCGTCAAAATCAGGTATGAAATTTTCATAAGATTGGCGAGGTCGGAATAGTTTAACGGCGGCACCAAATATACGTTTTTTAAATGCTTAAGAATTTTATGAACCGGAATTTTTATATTGGGATTCGGGTGAACAGGATAAAAGATTTTGCAGTCAGGAAATTCTCTTGAAATTTTTTTAATAGCATTGCATATATTTTCAATCGGTTTTCCGAAATTTTCCCGTCGGTGTGCGGTGACAAGAATCAAGCGAATAGCGAGTAGCGAGTAGCGAGTAGAAAAAACTTTTTTTAATGTTGGGTTTTGGAATTTATGCTTTTTTTTCAGAATCATATAAAGCGCATCTATAACTGTATTACCCGTGATAAAAATATTTTTCGGGTTTATATTTTCTTTAAGGAGCGCTCTTTTAGCCGTTAATGTGGGACAAAAATAAATATCGGAGATAGCATCGGTAAGTCGCCGGTTTATCTCTTCAGGATAAGGATTGAATTTATCGTAAGAACGCAGACCTGCCTCAACATGCCCCACGGGAATTTTCAGATAATATGAAGCAAGAGCGGCTGCGAAAGTGGTTGTCGTATCGCCATGCACTAAAACCATATCCGGTTTTTCTTTTTTGAGAATCGGCTCAAGTTTTTTCAGCACGGAAATTGTAATCTGAAAAAGCGACTGGTTTTCCGTCATTATATTCAAATCATAATCCGGCACAACTTGAAAAATATCCAGCACTTCATCAAGAAGATTTCTATGCTGGGCGGTAACACATACTTTAATTGAAAATTGAGAATCGAAAATTAAGAGTTGTCTTATCAAAGGCACCATTTTTATTGCTTCGGGACGGGTTCCAAAAACGAATAAAATTTTTTTCATAAGAGTTCTATCTATTAAAATAGCTCTTCGTAATTTCCAAGTCGTTTTTTATTTGTTGTACCAGTTTCTCAACGGAAAGAAATTTTTTATCATTTCTAATTTTTGAAAGCAGTTCAACGCTGATTTTTTTGCCGTATAACCGGCCGGCAAAACCGAGAATGTAAACCTCAACCGTTATAGCGGATAATCCGAGCGTGGGTCTTCTGCCTATGTATGTAATGGAATGATATTTTTTGCTGCCAATTTCAGAACGGCTTATAAAAATACCTTCCGGTAAAATTTTTTCTTTTTCCACAATCAAATTTGCCGTCGGATATCCGAGTTTTTTTCCGAAACCCAAACCTCTTATAACCTTGCCCTCAAAAGTATAATTTTGTCCGAGTAACCGGTTAATTTTTTCAATCTTTCCAGCGAGCAGTTCTTTTTTTATCAGCGTCGAAGAAATTATTTTATTTTTATATCTGACCGGCTTGACAATAATCGTTTTTTTACAAAAATTTTCTATCGTTTTGACGGTGCCGCGCCTTTTTTTCCCGAACCTGAAATTATATCCGATAACAATACAAAAACAATTTTTCAAATATAACTTTAAGAAATTTTCGGGAATTAAATTTTTAATTTCATTAAACGGCAGAACCCTGATTTTTTTTATGCCCCGTGATTTTATCAGACGAATTTTTTCGGCCAGAGTCAAAAGCATTCCAGATTGTTTTTTGGGGATACTGTCAAAAGTCAAAACAACCGTTTCTGAATTATAATTCCTGGCATAATCAACGGCTGTTTTAAGAACTTTTCTATGTCCGAGATGCACGCCGTCAAACATTCCTATGGCAACAACTTTTTTTTTCATAACGCAGATTACACAGACGTCGTTCCCGCAAAAACGGAAATCTAATAACACTGATTATGCAGATGATACATCAATTAAAATTGGCGACTACAATAAATCTATATTAACCGCTTGATTTACTGAATATTTTCCTATTCGTTCTCTTACAAGGCGACTGACAGTAGCAACCGTTTTAAGTTTTTTTGCGATATCTTCAACCAGCGTTCTTATGTATGTGCCTTTGGAACAATCAACCCGCAATTCAATCGTTTCCCTGTTAAAACTTACCAGTTTGATTTTTTTTATTTCAACAAAACGCGGCTTTATTTTGACTTTTATTCCTGCGCGGGCATATTCATAAAGTTTTTTTCCTTTATATTTTATTGCGGAATAAACAGGAGGAATTTGTTTTATTCTTCCTTCAAATTTTTTTAAAACTTTTTTTATTTTTACTTCATTCAATTCCGGGATATTACACATTTGTGTAAGTTTACCGTCTATATCTCCGGTGTCAGTTTTAATACCGAGTTGCATTTCAACGCGATACCTTTTTTCCAGAGCCATAAACTTTTCCGATTGTTTTGTTGCCTCGTCAATCAAAACGATAAGCAGTCCTGATGCCAGCGGGTCAATCGTTCCAGCGTGCCCTATTTTTTTCGGATGGAGTTTTTTCTTAAGTATTCTTATAACATCGTAAGAAGTAATTCCGGACGGCTTGTTTATCAAAAGAATATTTTTCATTTTTTATTTAGCCACAGATTGACGCAGAACTTCACTGAAATGTCTTTTTCTGTGCTTTTCTGTGAAATTCTGTGGCTTTTTTTTCCGTGACCTCTGTGGTTTCATTTTTTTAATTCTTTTTCTACAACAGAAAGAACAATATCTATAACTTCCGGCATTGTTCCTTTAACCGTGCAGCCGGCAGCATTCCTGTGACCGCCGCCGCCAAAAGTGCCTGCAATTTTATGGACATCAATATCTTTTACCGAGCGAAAACTCACTTTTATAAAATTTTTTTTCTCTGTTTCTCTAAAAAGCAACCACACAAGCACACCGGGAACCATACCGGCATAATTTATAATATCCTCCGTATCTTCGGGAGTGGTTTTTGTTTTGCAAAAATTCTTGTTCGTAATCTGAATATATGCGATTTTGCCGGTACTATCAATTTTAATGTTTGCTAACGATACCCCTAAAAGACGAAGAGCATTAAGCGATTTTGTTCCGTAGACATTTTTTTCAATAACCGGCGGTTCAACCCCGTTTCTTAAAAGTTCGGAGGCAATAATGTGCGATTGGGAGTTTGTATTCGTTTGAGTAAAATTATGGGTATCGGTCACGATTCCGACATAAAGCGAGGTCGCTTCTTCCTTCGTCAACGGCAGTTCCAAAAACCTGAAAAGATAAAAAATCATTTCCGAAACGGAAGACGAACTGGAATCGGTCCAGTTGATATCAGCCCATTTTCGCACGTTCGCGTGATGGTCTATGTTGACGGTGATTTTTGATTGCTTTTTCGGATTTATGATATTTCCGAGTCGCGATAGTTCCGAGCATTCAAGGATTATCGCAACATCAAATTTCCTGTCTGTCTTTTTTATATTTTTAAGTTTGGAAGAATTCGGAAGAAATTTCAGGAATGACGGAACCGTGTCAAAATTGCATAAAAAAACATCTTTTTTAAGACGCCGCAAAATTGAGTAAACGGCAAGGCATCCGCCGATAGCATCGCCGTCGGGTCTTTGATGGCCTGCCACGAAAAAAAATTTATTTTTTGGATTTTTTAGAACGCTTTTTAGGGCGGCGAGCCGGCTTTTGTATTTTCGGGGAACTTTCAGCAATTTTTTCCTCCTCAATTTTATTAAGAAGTTCAAATATCCTTGATGCTTTTTCCTGCGTATCGTCGTATTCAAATTTTATGACGGGCGTGTATTTTATATGAAGATTTTTTCCCATTTCAACATTTATAAAAGATCTGGAGGTCTCAAGCGACTTCGCTGTTCTTATCTTTTCCTCGTCGGAGCCGATGACACTGTAATAAACTGTGGCATTGCGCAAGTCCGGAGTTACATTAACATCAGTAATGGTAGTGAACCCGATTTC
>PEVQ01000132.1 GCA_002780205.1 Elusimicrobia bacterium CG06_land_8_20_14_3_00_38_11 | reverse complement strand
ATGGCTGTAAAACATATGGCGCTGAAGAGAAAATTGGGCGACCTCCTGGTTGAGGTAGGGATTATTACGCCCCAGCAACTTCAGGATGCGATGGAGGAACAGAAAAGAAAGGGCGGGAAACTCGGACTTATTTTAATGTCGCTCGGCTACATTACCGAGGACGTTCTTCTTGCTTTCTTAGGAAAACAGTGCGGCGTTTCATATGTTTCACTTTCCGAATACGGTGAAATTACGGAGGATATCATAAAATCTGTCCCGGAATCGGTGGTGCGGCACCAGACGCTTCTGCCTATCGCAATAGAAGGTAATGTTCTTACCATCGCTATGGCTGACCCGTTGAATGTTTTTGCTACCGACGATTTACGGCTTATGACCGGCAACGAAATAAATGTCGTCATTGCCTCCGAGGGCGAAATAAAAGCGGCGATAGACAAATATTACGGTTCAAAAGCATCAATGGAAACCCTTGTCAAGGATATGGAGGCAGGCGGCGCCGAGGCGAGTGTTGATGTCGTAAAAGAAGTTGACGCCGGAAAAGATATTACATCTCTTGAAGCAGCAGGTGAAGATGCGCCCATCATAAAAATAGTTAATTTGCTCTTGGGCGGGGCTGTAAAAGCCAAGGCATCAGATATTCACATAGAACCATATGAAAAATCACTGCGTGTGAGATACCGCATTGACGGCGTATTGCACGAGGTCTCCGCACCGCCGAAAAAAACCCAGAACGCAATCGTATCGCGCCTCAAAATTATGTCAAATCTTGATATCGCCGAAAGACGACTCCCTCAGGACGGCCGTATAAAAATTAAAGTTATGAATAAAGAGATTGACCTGCGTGTTTCTATTCTTCCGACCGCATTCGGCGAAAAAGTCGTTATGCGTCTGTTGGATGCTTCATCATTGTGTCTTGATTTGACGAAATTAGGATTTGAGCAGGAGGCACTTGCTATCTATAATAAAAATATACAGATACCGTACGGAATTATTTTAATGACCGGACCTACCGGAAGCGGAAAATCAACCACGCTTTATTCTACGCTTGCGACACTAAACCAGCCGGATGTCAACATCTCAACAATTGAGGACCCGGTGGAATATGTTCTTGAAGGAATAAATCAGGTTCAAGCCAGGGCGGATATAGGACTTACATTTGCAGCCGGATTAAAATCATTTCTCCGTCAGGACCCTGATATAATTATGGTCGGTGAAATCAGAGATACCGAGACGGCGGAAATCGCCATCAACGCCGCACTGACCGGACATCTTGTATTTTCAACGCTTCACACAAACGATGCCCCCGGCGCCGTCACCCGTCTCAACAATATGGGAATAGAACCATTTTTGACAACTTCAACCGTTGTTATGGTTGTCGCTCAGCGGTTGGTCAGAGTCATCTGCCGCAATTGTAAAGAAGAATACGAGATCCCGGCGGATATTTTAATGTCATCCGGATTATCAAAAACAGAAGTAGGCGCCGCAAAAAAAATAAAACTTTACAAAGGGAAGGGATGCGATCAGTGTTCGCATACAGGATACCGCGGCCGACTTGCCTGTTATGAGGTTATGGAAGTCAACGATAAACTAAAGGAACTGATTCTTGACAGGGCATCAACCCACATTATAAAACAGACGGCGATTGAAAACGGAATGATTACATTGAGAAAAGCGGCGTTAAAAAAAGTTCTTGCAGGTGTCACGACCGTTGAAGAAATGATGAGAATAACGTTTGCGGATACGGAATAAAAGAGGCAGTGAAAAAAAGTGGATAAGTGGATAAGTGGTTAGTTTTTACTAATCACTTAATCACTTAATCACTTAATCACTGGTGTTAACAATGTTAAGCATGGATGAACTGTTAAAAATGGTAATGCAGAAAAATGCGTCGGATTTGCATTTGACCGTCGGTGTGGCGCCAACGCTTCGGGTTGACGGCGAACTGTATCCGACCCATTTTGAAAAACTTTCTCCCGATGTCTGCCAGCGACTTATTTATTCGCTTTTAACCGACAGGCAAAAAGAAAAATTTGAATCAAATAATGAACTTGATTTATCATTCGGAATAAAAAGCGTGGGCAGAATAAGAATGAATGTTTTCAGGCAGCGAAATGCCGTGGCAGCAGCGTTGCGTCTTATTCCCGAAAAAATTCTTACCTTTGAAGAACTCGGACTTCCGCCGGTTATCTATGATATCACCCGCCTTCAGAAAGGACTTGTTCTTGTCACCGGTCCAACGGGCTGCGGAAAATCAACCACTCTCGCATCAATAATAAATTTTTTGAACGAGCACAGACAGGGACACATTATAACGATTGAGGATCCTATTGAATATGTTCATCAGCATAAAAAATGTCTTGTTAACCAGAGAGAAGTCGGAAGCGATACAAACTCTTTTCCGAACGCGTTGAAATATGTTTTGCGTCAGGACCCGGATATAATTCTCGTCGGTGAAATGCGGGATTTGGAAACAATGTCGGCTGCACTTACTATCGCCGAAACGGGACATCTGGTGTTTTCCACACTTCACACTACCGACGCACCGTCGTCAATTAACAGAATTATTGACCCATTCCCGCCGTACCAGCAGGCACAGGTGAGAAGTCAGTTGTCCTTCACCCTTCAGGCGGTCTTCACCCAGCAACTTTTATTGAAATCCGGCGGGGTCGGAAGAATCCTCGCATGTGAAGTGCTTATCGTAACGGCCGCAATACGCAATTTAATTCGCGATATGAAAACAGAACAGATTTATCTGTCAATGCAAACCGGCGCAAAATACGGAATGCAGACGATGAATACCTCGCTTTTTGATCTGGTGACCCGAAAACAGATAACATATCAGGAAGCGATGGAAGTAACCACGGACGCGGACGACCTGAAACGGCTTCTGCAAAAAAGCAATGTGGGCTAATTATGAATAACACGGAACTGACACGGAACAAGGAAAACCCCGATAGACATCGGGGTAAACTCCACAGACACGGAACAAGAACATGGATTTTAATTTTTAATTTTTCATTTTTAATTTTTAATTGCTTTCTATCCGGCTGCGGATTTGATTATTATTTCAACAGAGCAGTAAAAGAAAAAAATCCCGTAAAAAAAGTAAAGTTATTTTCCAAAGCACTTAAAAACTGGAAAGAATCCGACGGCGAAAGTAATAAAATAAATACCTACATCAATAGGGGTTCCGCCTACGGGATGCTCAATACAGGCGGTGCCAGTGATTTTGCAATAGCGGATTTTAATGAGGCGTTAAAATACAATGCGAACGACCCGGAACTTTATTACACCCGCGCAATAATATATTATAAACTTGGTAAAACAAAAAATGCGATGGAAGATATTGCCGCCGCCATAAAATTTAATCCGTCTTTTAAGGAAGCATACATATTAAGAAGCAATGTTTACAAAAAAATCGGCGATAGAAAAAAATCTGAAAATGACCTTATCACATCAAAAAAACTTACGGCTACAGATATTTATTACAATCAAGGACTGAAATTGTTCAGGACAAAAGATTACGACGGGGCAATAAAAATTTTTACCGACTCGTTAAAATTCAATCCGAAAAAACCGGAAATCTATAATATGCGGGGATTGGCATATATCTACGAAGGAAAAACCAGCGAGGCAATAAAAGATTTCAGCAAAGCAATAATAATTGATCCATCTTTCACCGATGCCTACAATAACAGAGGCACCGTTTATGCATCAAATAAAATGTCCAAAGAGGCAACGGCAGATTTCAAAAAAGCCATACAACTCAAAAAAGAGGATCCGCAGGCATATTACAACATCGGATTGTTATCTAACAATAACGGCGATTTTGACTCG
>PEVQ01000189.1:15108-15349 GCA_002780205.1 Elusimicrobia bacterium CG06_land_8_20_14_3_00_38_11 | reverse complement strand
TATGTCTGCCCGCGCTGTCAGGCAAAGTTGAAAATAATGAAATCAAAAGACGGAAAGTGGGAAGCAAAACAATAAAGGCGTTCTGATGTTCTAAAGTTCGGAAGTTCTTATGTTGTCGCAAGAAAAAAAATATGGAAAAATGGAAATGTACTGTGTGCGGGTGGGTGTATGATTCTGCCGTCGGTGATCCGTCAAACGGAATAAATCCCGGAGTAAAATTTGAAGATTTACCGGGTGACTG
>PEVQ01000189.1:14662-15078 GCA_002780205.1 Elusimicrobia bacterium CG06_land_8_20_14_3_00_38_11 | reverse complement strand
TATGTTTGAAAAAATGTAGAAAGGAGATGATATAATAATAGCCACAGAGTCACAGAGGTCACGGAGAAAGACAGAATTAAGAGTTAAAAACTCTGTGTTCTCTGCGTCTCCGTGGCAAAATTATCGTAGGAGCGAACAATGAAACACAAATATCAAAAAAATATTCAGATTCAGCCGAAGGTAACTCTTCCTGTGATTTCCAAAAGAGGGAAAATAATAATTGCAGTAGGAATCGGGCTGGTCATTGTAGGGTTTCTAATACTAACCGAAACAAATCCGCAGGGGGATAACTGGGCAAGCGTTGTTTCTCCGTTTCTTCTCATCGGCGGTTATATCACAATTGCAATAGGAATAATTTCTTAAATCGCGGAACAGAAGCGGAACAAGACACGGAACAGACCTGCCTGACGGCAGGC
>PEVQ01000189.1:0-14648 GCA_002780205.1 Elusimicrobia bacterium CG06_land_8_20_14_3_00_38_11 | reverse complement strand
TCCGAGTCAGTCCCGTGTAAAAGGTTCAGTGCCAGTTCCGTGTAATGAGCGAAGCGAATAATGTCAATTTGTAGTCTCTGCGGTAAAGATGCCAAAAAGGTAATAAGATGTCCGCTGCTAAACAGCAATATCTGTATGATTTGCTGTTTTTCAATTTCCAGCGGTAACTCTATGATGACAAAATTAAGACGCGAAAAAGGACTTTTCAAAGAAGATATACTTGCCAAATGTGCCTCTTGTACCGGCACCATTGCCGGGGAAAAATCTCAGAAGTAATTTTTATTGAATTTTCCCGCCGAGTTATTGCTTTTTTTTCTTAAATTTGATAAAATTAACAAATATGATTAATGCTAAAAAATATATTATTGAAAAAGTGGAAAGAGCGAAAAATGCTTCCAAAAAACTTGGACTTATTCCGACCGTTGTGAAAAATCGGGCACTTTTGAAAATCGCAGAAAACATTCTGAAAAATTCAGGTAGAATCATTTCAGAAAATCTTAAAGATATAGAAAATGCCGAAAAACAAAAACTGTCATCTGCGTTAATTGACCGTCTTAAACTTAATGAAAAACGGATTGTCTCAATGACCGACGGCTTGAAGCAGATAGCAAAACTGCCCGACCCTATAGGCGAAGTTATCGAAAAAATCAAAAGACCCAACGGCTTAAAAATAGAAAAAATCCGAGTGCCGCTGGGGGTTATAGGAATTATCTATGAATCCCGTCCCAATGTAACGGTTGATTCCGTCGGGTTGTGTCTGAAATCAGGTAACTGCGCAATTTTACGCGGCGGGAGCAGCGCTATCAACTCAAACAAAATCCTGTCAAAAATAATTTGTGATGCCGTTTATTCGTCCGGTATTCCTGACGGAACTATTGAGTTTATTGATAATACGGATAGAATTATTATTTCGGAAATTCTTCGACTTTCCAACTATATTGACTGCATAATTCCCCGTGGCGGCGAAGGCCTCATAAAATATATCAGAGAAAATTCGTCGGTTCCGGTAATCGCTCATGGCAAAGGTGTGTGTCATGTTTATGTTGACAAATATGCAGATATAGAAAAAGCAGTAAAAATTTCATTCAACGCAAAGGTTCAGAGACCCGGTGTCTGCAATGCGATGGAAACGCTTTTAGTTCATAAAGACATCGCTAAAAATTTTTTACCTGTTATGCTCGCCGAATATAAAAAAGCGGATGTTGAAATTCGCGGCTGCGAAAAAACGAGAAAAATTGTTGGTGGGATAAAATTCGCAACAGAAAATGATTGGTACACAGAATATCTTAATTTGATATTATCGGTAAAGGTGGTCTCTTCCATAGCCGAAGCGATTACGCATATAGAAAAATACGGTTCGCATCATTCGGATGCAATTATTACGGAAAATAAAAAGTCTGCGGAAAAATTTTTGAAAGAGGTGGATTCTGCCGCCGTATATCACAATGCCTCAACAAGATTTACCGACGGAGGTGAATTCGGAATGGGTGCGGAAATCGGAATTTCCACTCAGAAAATACATGCCAGGGGTCCCATGGGATTAAGGGAACTGACATCATACAAATTTGTAGTGCACGGAAACGGACAGATAAGAAAATGAAAATCGGCATATTTGGCGGGAGTTTTGACCCTGTTCACAACGGACACATTGAAATAGCCAAAAAAGCGTTGAGACAGTTAAGACTTGATGTTTTGTATTTTGTTCCTGCATTTTTACCACCCCATAAAACAAGAAAGTTAACAAATGTGGTTTATAGAAAAAGAATGCTGCGGTTAGCCGTCAAAAATTATCCTAAATTTAAAATATCGGATTTTGAGATTAAACGGAAAAAAATATATACATATCAAACATTAAAATATTTTCGTAAAAAATACAAGTCGGCAGAACTTTATTTGATAATCGGTTCTGATTCTGCAATGGATTTGAAAAATTGGATAAACGTGGAAGAAATTAAGCGGTTAAGCAAAATTGTTTTTGCCGAAAGAAAGGGATATAAAGTAAAGATTAAAAAAGATTTATTAAAACTTGAGGGAATTATCAAAGACACCTCGTCTACCGATATTCGCGAAAAAATAAAAAAATATTTTTCTATCAAAAAACTTGTTCCGCCGGTAGTTGAAAAATATATTAAAAAAAATGGTCTCTATAAGTGATATTAGACTTTTTCTGAAAAAAAATCTTACAAAACAAAGATATACTCATACAATAAAAGTTTCTAAACTTGCTGTAAAACTGGCAAAACATCATAAATTAAAAAATATTATAAAAATAGAAATCGCCGCTCTTTTGCATGATTGTCAAAAAAGATCTAACGATAAAAACAATCACTCGTTTTTAGCGGAAAAACTCGCCAGAACGAAATTCAAAATAAAAGATAAAAAAATACTTTATGCTATTAGGCACCATACTTTCGGTCACAGACATATGGATAATTTTTCCAAAATAATTTACATTGCCGATATTTCCGAGCCGTCAAGGAAATTTCCAGAGGCGAGAGAAATAAGAAGGATTGCATTCAAAGAGTTAGATATGGCTATGGTTTTAGCGCTTTCAACAAAAATTAAATATGTACTTAATGAAAGAAAACCGGTTTCAGCCGAAAGCATTATTCTTTATAACAAACTGTTGAAAAAGTCATTAACCGCGGAGGCACAAAGTGCGCGGAGAAAGTCAAAACATGTAGTTCTCTGCGTCTCTGCGGGAAAAATAAAATAAGATGAAAAAATACATAATTATCTTTGGGGTAATCTTTTTTATTACTGTCGTTCTTACGCTATTCAATACGCTTACATTAAATCTTATTTCCGGTCATCGTGTTAACGGAATTATTATAGGTACGGATGATGTTGACTATGCCAAACATTCGGATGTGATTATTTTTATGTCGTATAATCCGAAAAAAAGATTTTTGGATGTAATTTCAATTCCGCGGGATACAAAAATTTCGGTTGAAGGCGTGGCGATAAGAAAAATAAATCAACTCTATGCGTATTCGTATAAAAAAACGAAGAGTCATCATGTCGCGGCAAAAAGCGTAAGGGACGAACTGCAGGAAATCCTCGGAATGGACATACCGTTTTACGCTCAATTGGATTACAGCGGTTTCAGAAACTTTATTGATGTCTTGGGCGGTGTAAAAGTTGAAATTAGTCAGCCGATGGATTACGACGATAATTGGGGCAAACTTCACATACATTTTTCAACAGGCACATATTTGCTGAACGGCAACAGGGCATTAGAATACATAAGATACAGAACCGGCGACCGTGCGGATTTGGACAGGATTTTAAGACAGCAAGGTTTTATGCGCGAGGTTATGAACAGGGTAAAAGAGCCGAGAGTAATTATGGGTTTCCCGAAAATCGTAAAGATACTTTACAACAATATTCACACGAACATTTCTGTCTGGGATATACTGGCGGTTGTTTATGAATTAAAAAATTTTAATCTTTCAAATGTTCGACTGCAATCGCTTCCCGGTTCGCCGTCAAGAGGTGTCTGGATTGCTGACCCGTCGGCAGTTCAGAAATCAATAGAATTAATTACAACCGGTCTTGTAAAGGATATTAAAAAATTTCCGACATATTCAAATATCGTTGCTGAAATATTTAATGCGTCCGGTAAAGCAAATCTTGCGGGACAAATGCGCCGTGCTCTCACAAAAAACAGTTTTGACGTTATAAAAATCGGAAATTATGAGCCTAATTCCAAATATGAAAAAACGCTTGTTATAGACAGAATGGGCGAACTTTCCAAGGCACAGCAGATTGCGGATGTTATAGGAGCAAAAGAGGTTATCACAAAAATTGACTCCACTCGCGGAGTGGATGTTACTGTTATTATAGGTCGTGACTGGCAGGGTTTAAAAAATATATGGGACAAAAAATAAATTTCAGGAAAATGGCAAAACTGTCTGCGGAATTGCTAAAAGAGAAAAAAGGCAGAGGGATAATTATTCTGGATGTCCGAAAAATTTCGGATTTTACCGACTATCTTGTTATAGCAAGCGGGACTTCTGACACTCACATCAAGACGCTTTTTTCGGAAGTTGAAGAAAACCTTCCGATTTTACTGTACAAAAAAGAGATAAAAAATAAAACGAAGTGGGCGGTTCTTGATTACGGCGGATTTGTTGTTCATATAATGCATAGCGACTCAAGAAAATTTTACAACATAGAAAGTAACTGGGGGATGGCAAAGAAAGTTATCGTTAAGCCACGGAGTGCACGGAAAAGAACACGGAGAAAAACAGAGAGAATTAGAGAATTAGAGAATTAGAATTTATCTGTGTAATCGTCGTTAGAAATCCGCGTAATCTGCGTTCAAAAAAATGTTAAAAGACGCAAGGAAAATAATTAAAAAGTCATTAGGTGAATTGAAAATTGCCGATGATTTAAGATATACCGTTGAAATTCCGCCTTCGGCAATTGATGGGGATGTTTCCACCAATGTAGCCATTCTACTTTCAAAAATTATTAAAAAAAATCTGAAAGAAATTGCTGACGAGATAATAGAAAAAATAAAAAAAGAAGAGATTGTCGCCGATGCAAAATTTGAGTCGGGTTTCATAAATATAATTTTTTCGGATAATTACATTTATAGCAATCTTATTAAATCCATACATCCAATACATTCCGACACATTGAACGGAAAAAAGATTCTTATAGAGTTTGTATCGGCTAATCCTACCGGACCTTTACATATCGGGCATGGCCGCGGCGCTGCCTACGGCGATTCTCTGTCGCGGCTGTTTGAATTTTTGGGTGCTAAAGTTGAACGAGAGTATTACATAAATGATGTCGGTAACCAGATGGAAATTCTGGCGCAGTCCGTTAAATCTCACATAGACAAAAAACCGCTTCAAGATATCGGATATAAGGGAAAATATATTGAGGATATAGCAGAAACAATTAAAAATGACGCTCCGCTAAAATTAAAAATTAAAAATTTGGATGTAAAAGAATATACAATAAATAAAATTCTTGAGTGGATAAAAAATGACTTGGAAAAATTCGGAGTTCGTTTTAACAATTGGTTTTGGGAATCTTCGCTTTACAAAAAAAATGAAGTTGATGAAATAATACAAAAACTGAAAGAAAAAAATCTTGCATATCAAAAAGACGGCGCGGTCTGGTTCAAATCAACCGATTTTTCCGACGATAAAGATAGAGTGCTTGTCCGCGAGGATGGAAGGAAAACATATCTCGCATCCGACATCGCCTATCATTTCAGTAAATATAAAAGAAATTTTGACCAGTACATAGATATCTGGGGCGCCGACCATCACGGTTATGTTGAAAGAATGAAGGGCGCCGTTAAAGCAGTCGGTTGCAACGATAAAAAACTTAAAATAATTTTATATCAACTTGTGAACATTATAAAAGACGGCAAAAAAGTAAATATGTCAACCCGGGCCGGCGAGTTTATCATGCTTAAGGAAGTTATGGATGAAGTCGGTGTTGATGCGACCAGGTTTTTTCTTTTGATGAGAAACTCCGAAAGTCATCTGGATTTTGATTTGGATTTGGCAAAAAAGCAAACGCCGGAAAATCCGGTTTTTTATGTCCAGTATGCACATGCAAGAATATGTTCTATATTTAAAGAAGCGAAGAAGTCCGAAGTCCGAAGCCTGCCCTCGCAGGACTTAAGCGGGGGTCCGAAGTCCGAAGTCCAATTAAAATTATTAAAGTTGAAAGAGGAACGGGAACTGATAAAAAAAGTTTTGTATTTTTACGATTTGTTGGAAATCGCCGCCCGGGATTATGCACCTCATTATTTGACAAAATATTTGCAGGATATTGCATCTTGCTTCCATTCTTACTATAATAGAAATAGGGTGATAACGGAAAACACCGATAAAACCTTTGCCCGTCTTGCAATGTGTCAGGCGGTAAAAAATGTACTTAAAGACGGATTAAATATTCTCGGGGTTTCGGCCCCGGAAAAAATGTAGAAAAAGGGAATATAAACAATAGCCACGGAGGCACGGAGAGAGCGGAGAAAGAATTTAGAATAAAAACTCTGCAGCGTAGCATCATTGCAGCGGAGCAGCACTGTTTCACCGTGTGTTTTCTGCGTCTCTGTGGCAAAAAAAGGAGGGTGTATGAAATTTGGAAGTTGGAAGTTGCGGAAATTTTTTGTTTTTGGTTTTGTGTTTTTAATTTTCGGTTGTCTATATGCCGACGAACTTTTGGTACAACAATATATCAAAGGTCTGAAGGACAAAAAGAAAGCGGTGAGAATTGAATCCGCACAGAAATTAGGGGAGATAGGGAAATCGGATGTTGTTGCTCCGCTCCGTGATGCGTTAACCGATAAAAGCGGCGATGTTCGCGTAGAAGTTGTAAAAGCACTATCTAAAATTCAGGATGATTCGGCGGTTTCTGCACTTGCTGTTGCGGTAAAAGATAAAGATGATGATGTCCGTCTGGCTGCTGTTGACAGTTTATCAGCGCAGACCAGCAAGGCGGCAATAGGACCTCTGATTGAAGCAACAAAGGACAAAAATAATTCTGTTAAAAAATCAGCGATAAATCTTTTGGGAACTTTTTCGGATTCTTCACTTATACCGACGCTCTCAAATTGTCTTAAAGATAAAAATATTAGTGTTCGTTTGGCCAGTGTTTATGCGATAGGAAGTATCGGCGGGATTGATGCCATCCGGGCTCTTTCAGTTGCCATAAATGATAAAGAAGAAAATGTTAGTATCGCTGCAATTAATGTTTTAGGTGTGCTCGGCGATCAACATTCCACTCCGCTTTTGACGGCAGTTTTAAGACAGAAACGGAGCATAGTTGTGCATAATGCCGTTGCAGATGCACTTAGTAATCTTGGTGATAAATCTGCAATTCCTTCAATTGTTGAATTTTTAGAAAAAATTGACGAGGAGGATAAAGGCAAATTCCGTGAAGCAATTATAAAAATACTTGATAAAAATAAATCTGCTTCATCCAAAAAGGAAATGGTAAAAATAAAACCCGTTGAACCTCCGACGCCGCCGACTGTTCAGAAAACTCCGCCGGCACAACCCGCTGGAACTTCGGTTCAACCGCCTGCTGTTGTTATGCAGGATCAACAGATTTCGCAGACGCAACTTTCACAACAGGAAAAACTTAAACAAATGGGACAGCATTATTCTGCGGGGGTTACCCTCTATGAAAAAAGAGAGTACGCATTAGCAATTGCCGAATGGGAAGAGGTTCTTAAACTTGACCCGAATCACAAGCAGTCAAAAAAGATGATAGAAAAAGCCAAAAAACAGTTGAATAAATGATTTGTGATAATATAAAAATTATTCTGGAAAGAATTGAAAAGGCGAAAAACAAAGTCGGTCTAAAAAAAGATATTAAACTTGTAGCGGTTACTAAAACGGTGCCCATTGATAAAATAATTGAAGCAATTGGACGCGGCATAACGATTATCGGAGAAAACCGTATTCAAGAAGCAGAGAAAAAATTCAGAGAGTTTCCCGAAACCGTAAAAGTTGAAAAGCACCTAATCGGGCATTTACAGACGAACAAAGTTAAAAAAGCGGTTGAGTTGTTTGATTTGATTCAGTCGGTTGACAGTATTTATTTATTGGAAGAGATAAACAGGCAGGCAGAAAAAATCAAAAAAATTCAGGAATGTTTTATTGAAATAAAAGTTTCACAAGAAAAAACAAAATATGGTTTGAACCCGACGGAACTTGAAGGTTTTATGGTAAAAGCAGAAGAGTTAAAAAATATAAAAATCACAGGTCTGATGGCAATCGCGCCTTATTTTGAAAATCCGGAATTAGTGCGACCTTACTTCCACCGTGCAAAAGAAATTTTTGAGCAAGTTCGTTCCCACTTTCTAATTCCTGCTTCCGATTTCCCGATTTTATCAATGGGAATGACGGGTGATTTTGAGATTGCGATTGAAGAGGGCTCTAATATGGTGCGAATAGGAACGGGAATTTTCGGAGAATAAAAAGATGCGAGGGATTAGGTGGGTTTCAACCCACCTGTCAAAGCCCGTTGTAGCCCCCGACTTTAGTCGGGGGTGAACGAAGTGAATTTATGAGCAAAAGAATAGAAATAGACAGAAGGTTATGGCTGCGTCGAGATTCCGAAAGACGCAAAGAAGAAAGAAGGGCTATCCATATACCGGTAGATATAGGTGTTAGGATGGGTGACCGAAGAAAAGTTAAAAGGAGAAAAGTTGAAAAGCGGAAAAATGAAAGGCGCTATAAATAAAAAAATTGGTTTTATAGGTGCAGGAAACATGGCCGAGGCAATAATTTCCGGAATTATAAAAAGCGGGATTCTTGCGAGAAATATTTTTACTTCCGACATAAATTCGGCACGGCTTAAATTTATTTCCCAAAAATACGGAGTGAAAACATTGGGCGGCAATCCTGCGGTTGTTAAACGAGCCGACATAATTTTTCTTGCCGTTAAACCGTATCAAATTGAAGAGGTGTTAAGAGAAATTTCCGATTATGCGAAACAAACACAACTTATAATTTCAATCGCTGCGGGGATAAAAACACAGAAGATAGAAAAATATCTGAAAAAAGTATCTGTTAACCGTGTGATGCCGAATACACCCGCGTTAATTGGCGAAGGTACAATCGCAATTTGCCGAGGACGATATGCAACGGCATCCGATATAAAAATTGCAAAAAAACTTTTAAGTTCTTGCGGAATTGTAATTGATGTAATAGAAAAAGATATGCATTCCGTAACTGCTGTTTCCGGCAGTGGTCCCGCCTATATTTTTTATATCGCAGAAATTATGAGAAATACAGCCGAAAAACTTGGGATACAAAAAGATGTTGCCAAAAAACTTGTTCATCAAACTTTGCTCGGTGCCTCAAAGATGCTGATTTTATCGGATGATGAACCTGAAAATTTAAGACAGAAAGTGACTTCCAAAGGCGGGACTACCGAAGCAGCATTCAAAGTTTTGATGAAAGAAAAATTCGGCAAAATTTTTGAGAAGGCAATTTTTGCAGCAATGAAAAAATCAAAAAAAATGTCCCGATAAGTAAAGCAGTCAATTAGAGCAAATGCTCTAATTGAAAATTGCTCGTCGGTAAATTAGAGAAGTCAATTGGATCAATTGATCTAATTGAAATTTATGACAGTAAGAACTCTTTTCTTAAAGAAAAATACCTTAAAAATTCTTGACCAGTGGCTTTTACCGTCTAAAATTTATTACATAACCTGCAGAACCTATAAAGATGTTTATCAATGCATTAAAGATATGGCTGTGCGCGGCGCTCCGGCGATAGGTGTTGCTGCTGGCTACGGGATGTATCTTGCTTCGGTTGAAAAAAAATTCAAAAATGTTTCGGAATTAAAAAAGTATTTGCAAATTGCCGGTAAATATCTCGTTTCCGCCCGTCCTACTGCGGTAAATCTTTTTTGGGCAGTTGAAAGAATGAAAAGAATAGTCCGAAGTCCGGAGTCCGGAGTCCGAAGTTTGAGAAAAAATCTTTTACAAGAAGCGAATAAAATTTACTATGAAGATATTTCAATCAATAAAAAAATAGGCGAAAATGGGGCAAAACTCATCAAAAAAAATTCAACCGTTCTCACTCATTGTAATGCCGGTGCTTTGGCGACTGCCGGATGGGGAACTGCCCTGGGCGTCATAAGAACTGCGTATAAAAAAGGAAAAATAAAATTGGTTTATGTTGACGAAACAAGACCCTATTTGCAAGGTGCTCGTTTAACCAGTTGGGAACTTCAGCAGGAAAAAATCCCATGCGTTTTGATAACTGATAACATGGCGGGATATTTTATTTCGCAGAAAAAAGTTGACGCTGTAATCGTCGGTGCCGATAGAATTGCTGCAAATGGTGATACTGCAAATAAAATTGGGACATATACTCTTGCGGTTTTGTGTAAGTATAATAAAATACCGTTTTATGTTGCTGCACCAAGTTCAACTTTTGATTTGATGATAACCGATGGCAAAAAAATAAAAATTGAATACAGAAATTCAGATGAAGTTATCTTTATCAATGGGAAACGCATTGCTCCCGTCGGCGTTAAAGCCCTTCATCCCGCGTTTGATATCACACCGAACAATCTTATAACCGCTGTCATTACAGAAAAAGGTATCCTCCATCCGCCATATATTAAAAATCTAAAAAAGTCACTTTCCTATAATGAACAAATTTTATTTTTATAAAGAGGAGGAATAACATGGGATTATTTAATTTTTTCAAAAAACAAGTTCAAAAAAAATCACCATTAGAAAAATTTGAGGCAATAAAAACTTCAGTCAAATCACATACAAAATTTCTTATGAATGACAATTTTGAGGGATTGGATTCAAAAGTAGTCGCCAGTAAAGCAATATGTCAGACGATTGATAAAGAGCAACGCCAAAAAATGGGCAATGAACAAAAAAATAAGTTAGATAAAATAAATGAAATAAAGTAGGTCTTGGATATTCTTAAAGAAGAAGTGGGCAATGGACACATAAGTGATGCGGAACTTCAAGAAATTTTAAATTCAAAAGAGATTAAAGATTATAATCCAAAAAAAGTATAATCTATATCGTGTTACATTTTTAATTTTTAATTGGTTTTAACTATGGACTATTCTAAAACGGTAAATCTTCCGAAAACGAATTTTTTAATGAAGGCAAATCTTCCTCAAAAAGAGCCGCAGATTTTGGATTTCTGGAAAAAAACCGATATTTATAAAAAACTTACCGAAAAAAATAAAGGTAAAAAAAAATTCATTTTGCATGACGGTCCTCCTTATGCAAACGGACACATACATCTCGGAACTGCGCTTAACAAAATCTTAAAAGATATTGTCGTAAAATATAAATTGATGTCGGGATATTACGCACCTTATATTCCCGGATGGGACTGCCATGGACTTCCGATAGAATATCAACTGATGAAAGACCTCGGTAAAAATAAAGCCGCTGTTGATAAAATTGAATTCAGGAAAAAAGCGGCTGATTTTGCGATGAAGTTCGTCGCTATTCAGCGCGATGAGTTTATACGGCTCGGATGTTTTGGTGATTGGGAAAATCCGTATCTTACGCTGAAAAATGGGTATGAAAGCACGATAATTTCCGTATTCAGAAAATTACTTAAAGAGGGTTACATTTACAGAAAATTGAAACCGGTTTACTGGTGTGCATCCTGCGAAACGGCACTTGCCGATGCAGAAGTTGAATATGCCGACCATGTCTCACCGTCTATATTCGTCAAATTCCCGGTAACAAAATTTCCGCCTTCACTTACTACTTACCACTTACCACTTACCACTTCAGTTCTCATCTGGACCACAACGCCATGGACACTGCCCGCCAATGTTGCGGTTGCGTTTCAGCCGAGCATTGATTATGTAATTGCGGAAGTTGCCGACGGTGAAAGGTATGTTTTTGCCGAAGCGCGGCTTGAATATCTGAAAAAAAATCTTAAAATATCCGATTGCAAAATTATATTAAAAATTAAGGGTTCTCAACTTGAAGGAATTACATTCCAAAATCCTGTAGTTTCTCGGGAATCCGTCGGAGTGCTTGCCGATTTTGTCTCGTTAGACGAGGGGACGGGAATTGTTCATATCGCTCCTGGTCACGGCGAAGACGATTATATCGTCGGATTAAAATATAATTTACCGATTGTATCGCCTGTTGACGACAAGGGAAGATTTACCGAGGATGTAAAAGATTTTGAAGGAGAAAATGTTTTCGCTGCCAATGAAAAAATAATAAAATTTTTGGAAGAAAAAAAAATGCTTCTTGGAAGGCAGGATATTTCACATTCTTACCCTCATTGCTGGAGATGCAAAAAGCCGATAATTTTCAGAGCGACAAAACAATGGTTTTTATCGGTGCAAAATAAAAATTTAAGAGAACAATTACTGGAGTCGGTAAAAAAGGTGAATTGGGTTCCGCAATACGGAGAAAACAGAATCAAAGGTATGCTTGAGGTTCGTCCCGACTGGTGTTTAAGTCGTCAGCGTCTGTGGGGCACGCCGCTTCCGATTATTTATTGTTCCGATTGCGACGAACCCATTCTGGATAAAAATATTCTGGAAAAAATCGAAAAGATAATAAGCCAATATGGTTCTAACAAATATCTTGAAATGCCGATAAAAGAAATTTTAACTGAAAACATAAAATGTAAAAAATGCGGCTCTGAAAATTTCAAGAAATCCGACGATATTTTGGATGTATGGTTTGATTCCGGCGTTTCCTCGTTCGCTGTTTTGATGACGAATAAAGCACTTGCTTTTCCTGCCGATTTATATTTAGAAGGGAGCGACCAGCACCGCGGTTGGTTTCAGACATCCCTAATTCCGTCGGTTGCCCTTGAAAAAACTCCGCCGTATAAAAATGTTCTTACTCACGGTTTTGTTGTTGACGGCGAAGGGAAAAAGATGTCCAAATCACTCGGTAATGTGATAGTCCCGCAAGACATTATGAAAAAATATGGTGCAGAGATTTTGCGGCTCTGGGTTGCATCGGAAAACTATCAGGATGATATTCGTTTGTCGGAAGAAATTCTTACCAATGTAATTGATGCGTACAGAAAAATAAGAAATACTATCAGGTTTATGCTCGGTAATTTCAACGGGTTCACCGAAAAAGATAAAATTTCTTACGATGAACTTTTAGATATTGATAAATGGATGCTTTCAAAACTTCAGCGGCTTATTGCCGACTTAAAAACCGGTTATGATAATTATGAGTTTCACAAGGTTTTTCGTCTGATATACAATTTTTGCATAGTTGAACTTTCATCGTTTTACTTTAATATGTTGAAAGACCGTCTTTACACATTCAATAAAAAATCAAAAGAACGGTTGTCCGCCCAGACGGTAATTGATGAAATATTCTGTAAATTACTTCCGTTTCTTGCTCCGTTCATCTCTTTTACGGCAGAGGAAACATATCAGGAATACATAGAAACGAGCGAAGAGCGAAGAGCGAAGAGCGAAGAGTCAGTTTTTTTGCTGGACATTCCGGAAGTTAACGAAAAATTTGTAAATCAGGAAATTGAAAAAAAGTTTGAGAAAATAATAGGAACAAGGGATGTCGTATTAAAATCACTTGAAGATGAAAGAAAAAAGGGGGTTATAGGAAATTCGCTTGAAGCAAAAGTTGTATTATACACAAATGACGACGAAAAAAGGAAATTTCTGAAAGAAAACCGCCAAAATCTTTTGGACATATTTTTAGTTTCCCGAGTTGAAATCGCTGAGAGTTCCGTTGGAGGAAACAAAGATGAGGCAGAAAACATAGAAGTCAAAGTTTTGCCGGCGGAAGGTAAAAAATGCGTGCGATGCTGGATGTGGTCGGAAACGGTCGGTGCCGACCAGTCCCATCCGGAAATCTGTTCAAAATGCGTAAAAAATCTATAATAATTATTTTTGCCGTTTTTATTTCAGATCAAATTACGAAATATTTTATCGTAAAAAATTTTTATCTCGGCGAATCGGCAGTGGTCATAGAAAATGTTTTTCACATAACTTACATTACCAATACCGGCACTGCATTTGGGATGTTTCAAAAGTACGGTAATATACTGCTCGTTTTTTCGGTTGTCGCTATAATTTTAATTTTAATTTTGGTCTTTAAGCAAAAAACTCACTCACTCACTCACTCACTTGCTCTTTCTTTAATTTTAGGCGGTGCCTTCGGTAATCTTTTTGACCGTCTCTTTCGCGGGAAAATTATTGATTTTCTGGACTTCCGCATCTGGCCCATTTTCAATATCGCCGACTCTGCAATCACCGTCGGAATAATAATACTGTTTATCCATTCAATAATTGCCAAAAAAACTACTTGACAAAACCCTATTTTTGTGTTATAAATAGATTAGCAAAATGCCGACAATTTTAAGAGAAGGTGGATTTAACTTATTTTTCTACTCAAACGAAAAAAATGAACCGCCGCATATTCATGCGAAATATCAATCTGCAGTAGCAAAATTTTAGATTCAACCAGTTTCACTTGCCAGGAATTTAGGAATGAATAATGTGGAACTAAGACGGGCGTTTAATCTTGTATTAAAATACGAAAACTTAATTAAGGAGAAATGGGATGAGTATTTTGGCTGAAAAAGTTGTTTATGAATCTGTTGCTAAAAAAATTACCTTTACAAATGGTTTTCTATGTCTTCATCTTGCTGATGGCAGGGAAATAAAAGTTCCTCTTGAATTTTATCCAAGGTTAAAGAAGGCGACTAAAAAACAGCGTGAAAAATATGAAATCATAGGGCTCGGAACAGGTATTCATTGGCCCGAAATAGATGAGGATTTATCCGTTGAAGGTATAATTGCGGGTCAACCAAGTAGATTTTAAGATACAAAAATTTTTGATAAAGTTTGACTTTATTATTGTAATCAGTTTTGTTCTTTATTGTAAAAACAGAATGCTGTTTTCTTAAAGATGGGGAAAGCCCATCCAACTATTAGGTAAGAAAATGGCTGTCGCATTCCGTCGAAAGACGGAAGGGGTGGCAGTCATTATCGGATTTACCTAATAGTTGCCGATAAGGATATGTGCCCCTTTTTGTTTGGGGCGGGGGAGGTGATAAATTGGGTTGTTAAGAGGATGGGAGAAGTGGGGAGTAAAGGTTCTGTAAAGTAAAAAATGGTAGCCACAGAATGGCACAGAAAAACACAGAATTTTTATACAAAGA
>PEVQ01000274.1:3694-7761 GCA_002780205.1 Elusimicrobia bacterium CG06_land_8_20_14_3_00_38_11 | reverse complement strand
TATCAACTATAATTTTCCTGCCGGTCATTCCGGTATCCGACTGCGGGCCGCCTACCACAAATCTTCCCGTGGGGTTTATGTAACAATCATTTTTGAAACTGAATTTTTTCAGAAGATTTTTGGAAATTGTGGGGATGATAACCGTATCAATTATTTCCTGTTTCGCCCAGTTGGCAAGATTTCCGGTTTTTTTATCCACGGAGTCCTCGGTGTGCTGGGTTGAAATAACTATTTTTTCAACGGAAACGGGTTTTCCGTCAGCATATCTCACAGTAACCTGCGATTTACCGTCGGGTCCGATATATTTCAGTATGTTTTTTTTCCTCACTTCGGCAAGACGCATTGTAAGTTTCTGGGCAAGGGTTATAGGAAGCGGCATCAGTTCCCTTGTTTCGTTGCAGGCATAACCAATCATAAGCCCCTGGTCGCCGGCGCCGATTTCTTTTCCTTTTCTTCCTACACCCTGAGAAATGTCAGGCGACTGATGTCCGATAGCATTCAGTATCCCGCAGGTCTGATAGTTGAAACCGTATTTCATATCTGTATACCCAATCTCTTTTATGACGCCCCGTGCTAAATCCTGGACATCAATATAGGCACTGGTGGTGATTTCGCCGCCGACTATCAAAAGCCCGACGGTGATATATGTCTCGCAGGCGACCCGGCACCGAAAATTATTTTTCAACGGCGGGTCCTGTCTGTAGACCTCATCCAATACCGCATCCGAAATTTGGTCGCATACCTTATCCGGATGCCCTTCCGTCACCGACTCCGAAGTGAACACATAATCACCGCTAAACATTTTGTCCCCCCATCAATGTCAGGATTAAGTGATAAGTTATAAGGATTAAGCAAAACTTAATTCTTAAAGCGCAGCGACTTAATTCTTAATCCTGTTCATTCAAATTAAAGCAAATTTTTTCGGCAAAATCAAGTAATTTATTTGTTTTTGCAATAGAATCCGTTTCCGAGTATGTCCTTAAAACCGGTTCCGTTCCCGACGGGCGGAGCAAAAGCCAGTTATCATTTTCAAAAATTATTTTTATACCGTCATAAGTTCTAACTTCTTTAACACGCAGATTGCCGCAGACACCGTTCCCGCGAAAGCGGGAATCTACACGCTGATGACCGCTGATAAATAAATTTTCTACATCTTTAACAAATTTTAGTTTATCAACGGGTTTAAAAAGTTTTATATCCTTTCTTAAAAAATATGACTTTCCGAATCTTTCCTGCATTTCATCTACTAGCATAGAGAGTTTTTTCTTTGTTTTTGAAAGCATCTCGGTAATTAAAAGCGCATTTAAGATACCGTCCCGTTCCGGGAGACCGCCGCACCACCCGTAACCGCCGGATTCTTCGCCGCCGAGCATTACATTGGAAGTTCGCATTTTTTCACATACATATTTAAACCCGACGGGAACTTCTTCAAAAGGAAGCCCAAATTTTTTTGCAATTCTTTCGGAAAGATAGCCGAGCGAAATCGTCTGGACAATTTTTCCTTTTAATTTTTTTCCTTCCAGAAGATACAGCAGAATTAACGGGAAGACAATGTGCGGCGAAAGATACCTGCCTTTGTCGTCTATAACTCCGAGACGGTCGGCATCGCCGTCAAAAGCAAAACCTGCGGATGCTCTGTTTTTCAATACCGCTTTTTTCAGTTCCGTGAGATTTTTTTCTATCGGTTCGGGATTTATTCCGGAGAACAAAGGGTCGCGGTTATTATGTATTGATATTATCTGTTTTTCATTTTTGAGGATTTGCTCAAAAATGCCGGAGCCGCTTCCGTCCATAGAATCAATTGTAATTTTTAATTTTGAAGCCGAATTTAATTTAACAAGTGATTTAAGATATTTTTTGTAATCGCTTAAAATATCAATTGTTTTTATGTTGTTGAAACCCTGAAACAAGTTCAGGGCGACACTCTTGACTTCGTCAACAGTGTCGATTTTGACTTTATTTTTATAAAGATTTTGTGAAATTTCACCAATAACTTTTTCCGAAACCGAACCTCCGTATTGAAGTTTTATTTTTAAGCCGTTCCAGACGGGCGGGTTGTGGCTTGCGGTAATCATTACTCCGAGGCAATTATTTTTTTTACAATATAACGAGACGGACGGAGAAGTGGCTGCCGACTCTGAAACCGCAGCAGATATTCCGTTTGCAGAAAAAACTTTTGCAACATATAAAGCAAATTTCTCTGATAGAAAACGATTGTCGTAACCGATAATGACAGCGGGGTGTAGGGTGTAGGGTGTAGGGTGTAGGATTTCTGCTTTACTACTGCCTACCCCCTCCTGCCTACTGCCTGACTTTACATAATCTGCAATCGCCTGGGCGGCAATTCCAACATTTTTAAATGTGAAGTCCTTTGCTATTATCCCGCGCCAGCCGTCTGTGCCGAAACGGATACGCTGATGACCGCTGATTTTCATAACGCTGATTACCGCTGATATGTCATGCCGAACTTGTTTCAGCATCTCCCAACGAGACCCTGAAATAAATTCAGGTTGACACTTCGTGTCATCTGTGGTCATCTGCGCCTCTTATCTGCGGACATCTGCGTCCTACCATAATCGTCTTCCAAACGGACAACATCCCACACTTCCGGCGTTGAAACCTCAATAAGCATTACATCGCAAAATTTCGCATACATCCTGTGAATTTTTTTCGGCGGGATAACGATAACACTGCCCTGTTTCATTGTTTTTTTACTATTTTCTAACTCCATAATATACAAGCCTTCAAGCGTATAAATCGTCTCATGCTTTATTTTATGATACTGCCTGCTCAAACGATGACCTTTCTTTATAAAAAGAATTTTTCCCACATATTTTTTTGTGAACGCAAACCACTTTTCATATCCCCACGGTTTTTTGACAAATTTCATAGAAATACCACCGAACTGACACGGAACTTATACACAGAACAGACACTGAACTGTTTCCGCGTCAGTTCCGTGTCTTGTTCCGCTTCTGTCCCGTGTTTCTTTTTATAATTTGCTGTATCTCCTTACCACCGTTTTATCGCCAATAACACAACCTGTTTTCAGATGTGCATTCTCTTCTATAATACAATTTTTGCCGACAACTGATTTTTCGATTTTGCTGCCTTCCGACGCCACAGTGTTATCTAAAATTACGCAATCGGAAAGAAAACAACCGCCTGCGATTTTAACATTATTTCCCAAACAAACATTGCCGTAGATTGTTGCCTTTCCCGATATTTGTGAATTATCACCGACGACAAGATGCCCGAAAATTCTTACGGTTTTCGCTATTTTTGAGTTTTTACCGATAATATTTTTTTTCATCCGATTCATTAAATCACTGTGAACCTGCAGATATTTTTCGGTAGTTCCTATATCAATCCAGTAAGCGGAATAAACATACCCGTAAAACGGAATTTTTTTATTCAGCAGCATCGGAAATAATTCCCGTTCAACGGAATAAACAACATCCGACGGCATTTCTTTAAAAATTTCCGGCTCAAAAATATATGTCCCCGCATTGACGGTATCTACGGTAATCTGGTTAAGTGACGGCTTCTCAAGAAATTGCAGTATTTTCCCGTCGGGGGCGGTCTCAACAAGTCCGAAACTGGTGGGGTCAGGAACACTGACAAGCGAAATTGTAACCTTTGATTTTTTATTTCTATGGAATTGGACAAGTTTTGCAAGATTAATTTCCGTAAGAACATCCCCGTTGAAAATAATTACGGAATCATCCACAAATTTTTCTGCATTCTTAATTGCTCCGCCGGTGCCAAGCGGCGTTTTTTCAATCGCATATGATATTTTGACGCCGAATTTTTTTCCGTCACCGAAATATTTTTTGAATTCCGACGGCAAATACGCCATGCAGAGAATTATATCTTTTATTCCGTACTTTTTAAGAAGTTCTATCTGATACAGAGAAAACGGTTTATTGAGCACGGGCAATAGCGGTTTGGGAGTATTGCATGTCAAAGGTCTAAGCCGCGTTCCGAATCCGCCTATCAAAATTATCGCTTTCATATCGTCGCTTCGCTCCTTTTACTACTCAGAGCGGAATATACTTTACATTGGT
>PEVQ01000274.1:0-3663 GCA_002780205.1 Elusimicrobia bacterium CG06_land_8_20_14_3_00_38_11 | reverse complement strand
CTCGCATTTTAACATCGAGATTCTTCGCCTTCGGCTCAGAATGACATCCTTTTCATGTAAAGTATTTTATGCTCCCCTTAGTAACCCGAATGAAAACCGAATGTTAACCGAATATAACCGAATTATTCGGTGCAGTTATTCGGTGATTCTATTCGATGCCTCTATTCGTGATTTAAAGTAGTCATAAGTTTTCTTCAAGCCCTCGTTGAAATCAATTTTTGCCCGCCAGCCGAGTTTCTGTTGGGCTTTTTTCACATTCAACGAGCTTTTGAAAAGTTCGCCAGTTCTGGGCGGTTTGTAAATTGGTTTTTGTAAATATCCGGTTATTTTTTTAAGTTCACAAAAAAGATTATTAACGGATTTTGTTCTGCCGGTAGCGATATTAAAAATTTCATTTTCGCCTTTATGAAGCGCTATTAAATTAGCAAGAACTATATCGGAAACAAATACATAGTCGCGTTTCTGCTCACCGGCGCCGAAAATATTTATTTCACCGTCGGTTAAAATCCTGTTGCAAAAAATTGCGACAACACCTGCCTCACCGTGTGGGTCCTGGCGGGGACCGTAGACATTGCCGTAACGGAATATAATATACTTTAATCCGTATACCTTTGAATAATAATCAAGATAATGCTCAACGGTATGCTTTGTTATGCCGTAAGGAGAAAGCGGGCGGGGGGTTTGTAATTCCTTTGGCGGAATTTTGCCGCATTCGCCGTACATAACTCCGCCGGAAGACGCAAAAATAAATTTTTTAATTTTTTGACGGATGGAGATTTCAAGAAGATTTATAGTGCCAATGATATTTGTCTTCGCGTCAAAAACCGGGTCTGCTACTGATTTGCGGACATCTATCTGTGCCGCGTGATGATTTACAATATCAGGTTTTTCATTCTCAAAAATTTGGCTAATCTGTTTTTTGTCTGTGATATCCGCTTCATAAAATTTTGCTTTCGGATTTATATTTTCTTTTTTCCCCGACGATAAATTATCAACAACAACAACGCTATGCCCCGATTTAATATAAGCATCGGCAATATTTGAACCGATAAACCCCGCCCCGCCTGTTACTAAAATTTTTAATCCCGAAACAAGTTCGGGACAAGTTTTTTCATTTTTCATTTTTAATTTTCAATTGCCTTTTTAATATGCTCCTCGGCCAATCAGAACTGCCGGAACCGTCTTCAATATAATTCTTATATCCAACGCTATAGACCAGTTTTCAAGATAGTAGACATCCAACCGCTGCATCTCCTCATATGACAAATCTTTCCTGCCTTTTACCTGCCAAAGCCCCGTAATACCCGGCAAAACCTTAAATCTCCTTTTCCCCGCTTCGCCGAATGTTTCCGCCTCTTTTACCGTCTGCGGACGAGGGCCGACGATAGACATTTCGCCTCTTAAAACATTGATGAACTGCGGGAGTTCGTCAAGAGAAAATCTTCTTAAAAACCTGCCGATTTTAGTTATTCTGGGGTCATATTTTGCCTTTTCGCCGCGCCGAGTAGATAACTGAAAAATTTCTTCTTTACTAAATTTTTTTTCCGGATTTGGAAGCATCGTTCTGAACTTGAATATAGAAAATCTTTTCCACCTGTGACCGACCATGTTCCTATGAAGAAAAAACACATTGCCGCCGTCGGAAATTTTAATAAGAATTACCACCACCATCAGAGGAACGGCAAATATTGAAAAAATAATAATAGAAACGGATATATCCATCAATCTTTTTATAAAAAAATTCCAGCCATACAGAGAAATTGACTTAAACCGAAAAACCGGAATACCTATAAATTCATCTATTACAATTTCACCGCGGGTCAACTCCAAAACATCAGGAACAAATCTGAAATCAACTCCGGTGTCCTCGCAAACGCTTGAAATCTTAAAAATTTCATCATGCGAAATTTGACTTTTCGAAAATATCACTTCGTTGATACCTTTTTCTATTATAAAATTTCTTAAATTATGGCCGTCGCTAAAATGCGAATAATGCACTTCAAAATTTTTCACATGTTTTAATGTTTTTTTAATGTCGTCGGCAATTTTACCTTCACCCAAAACTAGAATCTTATGAGGCCCAAGCAAAAAATTGCCGATATAAACATCTATTATTCTTATAATTTCGTGGGAAACAAATATAACAACCGTGCTGATTATAAAAGCGATTGAAAGCATCACACGGGAAAATGTAAAATCACGGTATAAAAAAGTAATCGCCGCAACAACTACCGTTCCCAAAAACACACCTTTCAGTATTTTCAAGAACTCGTTGAATATGTCAATTTTTCGCTCTTCGTAGAAACCGGTATAAACGAAAATTACTACCCATAAAAATATGACAACCATTATGGCGGTATGATACAAATTAAACAGCGGGATACCTTTTGTAACCTGTAAAAAACCCGAATGAAACCGGAACCAGTAGGCAAAAATAAAAGAAATGTATACTGCAAAAATATCAGTTAAAAAAAGTGCCAAAGGAAATACGATTTTTCTAATTTTTAGACCCATAATTTATTGTATGGAATTTCAATGCTGTCCGCAGATGACGCGGAAAGAGACACGGATTACGCAGAATTAAATGAGTTCTCTGTGTAATCTGCGATTATTTTGCGGTCTCTGCGGATACCCGAGCGATAGCGAAGGCTAATTTGTTAATTATATCTTTTTTTTATTTTTTCGTCAATATAATTTTTTATTAATTCAAAGAATTTTTTTCTTCCGAATTTTCCCGCATTACTTCTAATAACATTTCCGTTGAATTTTGTATTCTCAAATTTTTTTACGGCTTCAATGAGCGAACCGATAGTTTGCTCTTCAAAAAAAATTCCGGTTATGCCGTCAATCACTGTTTCTAAAGCGCCGCCTTTTTTGTAAGCGATAACCGGTTTTCCGCATGCTTGCGCTTCAACAGGAACAATTCCGAAATCTTCCTCGCCCGGAAAAATTAGGGCTTTACAATTCTGATAGTAATCTCGCAATTCTTCATTATCACGCCAACCTAAAAATTCTATATTATTTTTTGCAATTTTTTTAAGTTTTGCTTCATCCTGCCCTGAGCCGATAATTTTTAACGGATAACCTAACTGGTTAAATGCTTCAATTGCCAAATCAACTTTTTTGTAGGGTGCGAATGCGGAAACGATGAGATAGTAGTCCGAAGTCCGAAGTCCGAAGTCCGAAGTCGGTGTAAAAAAATCGGTGTCAACGGGCGGATTGATTACGATGGCATCACGGTTGTAGTGTTTTTTTATCCGGTTTTTAACATGCTCGGAAATCGCAATAAAATAATTTACATTTTTTGAACTTTCTACATCCCATTTTTGAAGATACGGCTTTACTATGTTCATCGCAAGTTTTATGTAAAATTTTGAATCACCGAAGTACTGTCCATACATATCCCATAAATATCTCATCGGAGTATAGCAATAACAGATATGTAAAGATTTTTTTGGAATTCTCACTCCTTTTGCAACACAATGGCTGGATGACAAAATCAAATCGTAGCCAATTAGATCAAATGATCTAATTGCTTTCGGCATCAGAGGCAGATAGTATCTGTATTTTTTTTCTATATCGGGAAAGTGCTGAATAAAGGAAGTTTTTATGTCCATTTTTTCTATCGTTTCCGATACCGTACCTTTTATATGAACAAGCGTA
>PEVQ01000258.1 GCA_002780205.1 Elusimicrobia bacterium CG06_land_8_20_14_3_00_38_11 | reverse complement strand
CGGCTTTGTTAGAAGTTCATAGTTCACATTCGCTTTATATTTTTGGGAAATTTCATCAAGCCATTTGTCCAATTTTTCCTTTTGAATAACCTGCTTAATTTCCGTTTCAACATCGTCCAGTTTTTGCGGTTTAAGTTGTTTTCTGTCGGTAAGTTTTATGATATGATATCCTAATGGTGTTTTTATAATATCGGAAATGTCGCCGATTTTTTTAAGATTAAATGCCGCTTCTTCAAACTCTTTAACATACTGCCTTCTCCCGAAAAAACCGAGGTCGCCGCCTTTGATGGCGGTTGTTTTATCAATTGAATTTTCTTTCGCTAACACTGAAAAATCCTCGCCTTTTTTTATCTTTTCCGTAATTTTTTTTGCATCTTCATCCGTAGAAAGAAGTATATGGCTTACTTTTATTTCAGTCGGTTTTTCAAATTCTTCTTTGTGTTTTTCATAATAGTCCTTAACCTCGCTGTCGCCCAGCACAACTTTTTCTTTCAAAAGTTCGTTCATTATTATTTCGTTTTTGAGTTTTTCATAATTATCTTTAAGTCGTTTTTCTATTTCCAATAATTGTTTTTTTACCGCGGGCCTGCTTTGAATACCATGACTTTTCGCTGCAACAAGCACGGTTTTTTCTTTCAACATCGCATCCAAATACTGCTTCCGTCCTATATCGGTTGACAGATATTCCTGCAAGGTGTATGGGGCATTTTCAACCGCTTTTTCAAACTCCTCAACGGTGATTTTTTCGCTGCCGACCTGCGCCAGAATCTTTCCGGATTTTTTTGAACACCCGGTAAAAAGAAAATTAAGAATTAAAAATGACACGAAAAGTGTCACCCCGAACTCGTTTCGGGGTCTAAAGAGATGCTGAAATAAATTCAGCATGACATGATTAAAAATTAAAAACCACTTCCAACTTCCAACTTCCAACTTCCAACTTTTTCTCATATTTGCCTCCAATTTGGAAATTATACATAATTATTGAAAAGAATGCAAGAGGTTTTTTACAAAAATAAAATTTTTTCCCGCGGGAGGGACGATGTCCAAAAACACTTCCAGTAAATCATTTTTTATAAACCTGAACTTTTTACTTTTTAAGGCATTTATTATTTTTGACGGCTCAACCGATGTGTCGGAAGAAAATTTTATTTGCACCGAAGAATGCGTAAAAGTAATTTTCAGTATCCCTAATTTCATTGCAATAAGACGAATTTTCCCTATCTCAAAAAGATTTTCAACTTCTTTCGGAATTTTTCCGAAACGATCCTCCATTTCATTTTTAATTTCAGAAATATCTTTTTGGTCAATTGCCGTTAAAATTCTTTTATAGAACGAAATTCTTAAATTCTCATCATTAATATAATTGTCGCCAATAACGGCGTCAACCGAAATATCAATTTCCGGATTTATCAAATCTTGCGTTTTCATTCCCTTAATCTCATTTGAGTGTTTTTCCAAAAGCCGAAGATACATATCAAATCCGATTGAATCAATATAGCCGTGCTGTCGTTTTCCCAAAATCTCTCCGGCGCCTCTTATCTGTAAATCTTTTAACGCAAGACGAAACCCCGAACCTAATTTTGCAAACTCTTTAAGAGCAGAAAGTCGTTTCCGGGAAATTTCCGTAAGATTTTCATATTTAAAAAAAAGATAGCAATATGCTTTAGTTTTTGAGCGACCCACCCGCCCGCGAAGTTGATAGAGTTGGCCGAGTCCGAAATTTTCAGCATCAGAAACGATAATGGTATTTACATTAGGAATATCCAAACCCGCCTCAATAATCGTCGTTGAAATAAGGCAATCAAAATCTTTATTTAAGAATCCCAGCATTTTTTCTTCAATCTCTGACGGTGTCATTCGTCCGTGAATATATTCAAACTTTACAAGGGGGAGAATTTTTTTAAGCCGGGACATACAACTTTCTATTGTTCCGATTTTATTGTGAACAAAAAATACCTGTCCGCCGCGGGAAATTTCATAGATAATCGCATCCGCTATTGTTTTTTCGTCGTATTCTAAAAGCGTCGTTTCAACCGACTGACGTCCCAAGGGAGGCGTAGAAATTGTGGACATATTTTTAATGCCTGATAATGCCATTGAAAGCGTGCGGGGAATAGGGGTGGCGGTAAGATAAAGGCAGTCAACATTTTTTTTAATTGATTTTATTTTTTCCTTGTCGGCGACTCCGAAACGGTGCTCTTCGTCAATTATTAGAAGTCCGAGATTGTTAAATGAAATATCTTTGCTTAATAAACGGTGTGTCCCGATAACGATATCTATTTTTCCTTCTTTTAATTTTTCTATAATATTTTTTTGCTCTTTCTTCGTTTTGAATCTTGAGAGCATTGCGATTTTTACGGGCCAGTCGGCAAACCTATCATTAAATGTCTGTTCATGCTGCCGGACAAGGACTGTTGTGGGTGCAAGAATACATACCTGCCTTCCCGACAAAACCGATTTTAACGCTGCCCTCATTGCAACCTCTGTTTTCCCGAAACCGGTATCGCCGAAAATACATCTTTCCATCGGGACATGCCCCGTCATATCATTTTTTATATCTTCAATCGCTTTTTTCTGGTCGGGCGTTTCTTCATAAATAAATTCTTCTTCAAACTGTTTTTCATAATTTGAATCCGCGACAAACGGCTGTCTCTGTATATTAAATCTTTCGGCATAAATCTGCAGAAGTTGTTGTGCCATTTTTTTTGCAGCATCGGAGGCAACAACCTTTATTCTTTCCCAAGAAGTGCTGTCTAACGGATTTATTTTCGGCGGGTTTTTACCGATTGAAAAATATTTCTGGATGCGGTTGAAATCGCTGACCGGAACATATAGTTTGTCGTTGTCGGCATACAAAATTGAAATGTATTCTGCCGTAATTCCGCCGGCGGTTATCTTTTTAAGACCGTCATAAATCCCGATTCCGTATCTTTCGTGAACTACAAAATCATCTTTTTTTATATCGGCTAATGTTTCAATCGGAATACCTGTATCCTTGAAATATTTCGGCGGTCTAAGACGCACTTTATATCTTGAAAAAATCTCATTGGTAGTAATAAAAACAATTTTGTCGTCGTTCAGTATAAAACCTGAGGTGAGCGAGCCGGTAAAAATAGATTTTTCATAACCTTTGCCTAAAATCTCCGACAGATGTTCTCTTTCGCCTTCGTTATTCGCAACTATAAAAATCTGAAAGTCATCATTGCGCCATTGCTCATATTTTTCCTTAAATTGTTCAATGTTGCCGTTAAAATTGAAAGATGGCAAATGTGAAATAATATCAACTTCTGAAAAATTAGTGACGGAATCGGTTTGAAAATAATCAAAAATCGTTGACTCATCTAATTCCCTTGAAGGTATTATTTCAATTTCATTCAAGTCCGAAATTGAACGCTGACTTGCAACATCAATATTTTTTATTGTTTCAATATTATTCATGTCAAAAACAAGACGGCACGGTAAATCGGATGCGTTACTCCATATATCTAAAATTTCGCCTCTGACGGCAAATTCGCCGAAATCGGTTACAATGTCTGCTCTTTCATAACCATTTTTTATTAATTGCGAAACAAAAAGTTCTCGTTCAACAGCATCATTTTTTTTGATTTTTATGACGGATTTCTCAAAGTTTTTTCGGGCAATAGTTTTTTTGGAAAGCGCTGCGGTTGAAGCGCAAAGAATTACATTTTTACTTTTTAAGATTTGTGAAATTGTTTTGATTCGGGAAGCGACGTCGGTTTCGGGAAAAACCAAAATCCGAGAAACAGGAAATTTAAGGATTTTTGAAACGGTTGTTATACTTTCCGAAATATCAAAAGCGTCCTCGTCGGTGTTCATCGGAATAATAACATTTTTATACAAATAATTATTTTTTGCGGCGGAATATGCCAAAGCGCCGGAAAGATTAAGCGAATTTAACATTTTATGATTATCAAGAAAACTGCGTAGCCACAGAATTTCACAGAATTTCACAGAATCTTTCTGTGTTTTTTCTGTGTCCATCTGTGGCAAGGTGTTTATACTTTCCTATACGCCAAGAAAACTTCATAACCACGAATGGACACGAATAAACACGAATAATAAAAATTGTAGGCATGAATTTATTCGTGCCTGCCTGCCGTCAGGCAGGCAAATTAGTGTTAATTCGTGGTTGCTTTTATAATTTCCTACACTTTGAAAAAGCAATTTAACCACAGAGAAAATCTGTGACTATTTCTTGACAGGATTAACAAGATTTTTTTGTTTTATCCTGTAAATCCTGTCAAAGGCTTTTTTTCTGTGTCCTTTGTGGTAAGGTTTTTTAAAAAAATTTAGCGAAGCGTATTCCCGAGCGACAACTTTGCAACGCACTCTATATGCGCAGTCTGCGGAAACATATCTACCGGTTGAATTTCAATAAGTTTATATTTCGGGGAAAGTATTTTTATATCCCTTGAAAGTGTCGCCGGATTGCAGGATGTGTAAATTATTTTTTGCGGCAGGATTTTCAACAGAGAATTTAAGACAATTTGCGAACAACCGGCGCGAGGCGGATCCAAAATAACTATATCTGACGCTTTGCTAAAGTCCATTTTTCTTAAAATGTAATCGGCGTTGCCCCGTATAAAAAATATATTTTTAGTATTGTTGATTTTTGCATTTTTTATTGCATCCGAAACCGACGACGACATCTCCTCAATACCGGTAATTTTCCTGCAAAAAGGTGCAAAATAAATTGATATACCGCCGGCGCCCGAATAGACATCAACAATATTTTCATCCCCCTTAAGCTGGCAGAAATTTTTTATCACTTCGTAAAGTTTTCCCGTTTGAATTGTGTTTATCTGGAAAAATGAGGGCGGAGAAATCTCAAAAATAATTCTGCCGATTTTTTCTTTTATTGTGTCTGGGCCAAAAAGTTTGAAATTTTTATTGCCGAGTATAACATTTGTTTTCTCATAATTGATATTTTGATAAACCGATACGACTTCCTGAAATTTTTTTGTTATTTTTTCAACAATTTCTCTCATATATGGAATAAAATTTGTTTTTGAAACAAATATAATCATAAACTTGCCAAACGCAAACGATTGTCTCAAAATTATATGTCTTAAAATTCCTGCTCTTTTGTCCTCGTTATAGGGTTGAATTTTGTATTCGTTTATTAAATTTCTTAATGCTAATATTATTTCGTTTGCCTTTTCCGATTGTAATAAACATTTTTCAATATTCACGATACGATGTGATTGCGGATGGAAAAATCCCGTAATTACATTGCCCGTTTTTCCGCCAACCGGCATTTGAACTTTATTTCTGTATCTGAAAGGATTTGCTGCGGGAATTATTTTATTAACTTTTATGTCAAAAAAATCCTGAACTATCGCAGTTTTTAATTCAAGTTGGTTCTTATAATCCGTCATTTGAAGATTACATCCGCCGCAGTAGAGACGGTGAGTGTAGCCGCACCCTTTAGGGTGCGATGAAAAGTGATAAGGACAGGGCGGACTTATACGATGGGCCGAGGGAGATATTATAGAAATTATTTTTGCTCTGGCATAGTTTTTTTTTGTTTCGGTTATGGAAACTTGCAGTTTGTCGCCCGGAACGGAATACGGCACCATAACAACAATATTTCCGCACTTACCGATACCGGCGCCGCCCGTTATGATTTTTTCAATTTTAATTTCTATTTTCTGACCGACTTTAATCATTTATTTATTAATAATTTTTATACTTCTTGCGGCGCGTTTTTTGACAACCAATCTGGTTTTAATTTTTCTTTCTTTTTCTAATTTGTTGATGTGATACATCGCAGTAATATGTGAAATTTTGAATCTCTTTCCGATTTCTCTAAATGTAGGCGGATTGCCTCTTTTTTTTATTGCCCTTTTTACAAACCTTAAAATCTTTTTTCTAATATCCATTTTATCGTTGATATTATATACCAATTGGTATATACCATTTGGTATATAAATTACGCCAGTTTTTCCAATGCTTTTTTGCCTGTTATTCCTAATTCAATGCCGAGTTTTTGAGCACCCGTTGTTAATGCGACAACTTCACCGGCAAGCAATTCGTCAACATTTTTTACGCCTTTTACGACACAGGCACAATCACCCATTTTTTCAGCCGCATCAACGTTCAGATAACCGCACATAACGAAACCCTTTTTACCGATAGCCATAACCAGCACAGCATTATTAAGGAGAATTTCAATTCCCATCGCCTTTTTCTCACCAATTTTAATTTTTGTGTTTTTCATAAAACCCTCTTGAAATTTTTTTTATATTTTGTAATCAATATCAACCTGTTCCAAAATGGAACATACTGAATCTTTGTCCAATTCTTTGCTCTTAAAAATAT
>PEVQ01000246.1:10866-11896 GCA_002780205.1 Elusimicrobia bacterium CG06_land_8_20_14_3_00_38_11 | reverse complement strand
AAATCGGCGTCGTGTTTTAATGGATATAAAATTGCAGGAAGCAACGGAAAAATTATTCGGTCCTTTAGCCGAAAGATACAAAGACCGTCCCGGCGGCTATACCCGTATTTACAAATTGGGCCGCCGTCTTTCCGACAGCAGCGAAATGGCGGTTGTGAAGTTGGTAGAGTAAAAGAGGTAGTGAAAGAAAGTGGTTAAGTGGATAAGTGGTTAGGTTTTACTAATCGCTAATCACTAATCACTAATCACTTAATCACTTGTTTTATAATGTTTGATTTTATTTTCTCGTTGTTTTCAAACGATATGGGAATTGACCTTGGCACGGCCACGACTCTGGTCTATGTGAAAGGTCAAGGCATCGTTTTGAGAGAACCGTCGGTAGTTGCATATAACAAGGACACTCAGGAAATAGAAGCCATCGGAGAAGAAGCAAAAAAAATGGTTGGAAAAACTCCCGCATCAATTGAGGCAATAAGGCCTTTAAGAAACGGAGTCATTGCCGATTTTGACATCACCGAAAAGATGATTCGGTATTTTATTAAAAAAGTCCACAACAGAAAAACACTTCTTCATCCGAGAATTGTCATCGGCATTCCGTCGGGAATTACGGAGGTTGAGCGTCGCGCTGTCAGAGAAGCGGCGGAACAGGCCGGCGCAAGAGAGGTTTATCTTATTGAAGAGCCGATGGCGGCGGCAATAGGTGCCGGTCTTCCTATTCACGAACCGACGGGTAATATGGTTGTTGATATCGGCGGCGGCACCACCGAGTCGGCAGTTATTTCCCTGGGCGGTATGGTTGTTTCCGACTCAATTCAAATTGCCGGCGATGAATTTGATGAAGCGATAGTCGCCTTTTTCAAGAAACAGCATAGTTTAGCAATCGGCTACAGAACGGCGGAAAATATAAAAATCGCAATCGGCTCAGTTTTTCCTCTTCAAAAAGAGGAGACAATGGATGTTAAAGGGCTTGACACGGTGCAGGGTCTTCCGAGAACGATAAATGTTTCAAGCAAGGATATAAGAGGCGCAC
>PEVQ01000246.1:10007-10807 GCA_002780205.1 Elusimicrobia bacterium CG06_land_8_20_14_3_00_38_11 | reverse complement strand
GCCGAACTTGCGGCAGAATTGGTTGACCGGGGAATTGTACTCGCCGGAGGCAGTTCCTTAACCCGCGGTATGACTGACCTTTTGTCAAAAGAAACACATCTTCCCGTTTATCTCGCGCAAGACCCCACCACCTGCGTCGTTTTGGGAACAGGCAAATATTTAGAAGAACTTGAGAATATAAAAAAATCAAGGAAACGACTGGAGTGAGAGGCAGTAAGTAGAAAGTGGGAAGTGGGAAGTAGCGGCGAATGTAAATTCGCTGAATTCGTCGGCTTACGCCGACCGCTACTACTCCCTACTTACTACTCCCTACTTCCTGAATTTATGTGTATAGAAAGAATCCCATTGTCTTACTTTCGCTTTATCTGGTAATATCAATAATAATTTTGAGTTTCAACTTAAATCCCACAATCAAGGCAATGCGGGATTTTTTATTTTACATCGTCATAACTCCGTATTCAAAAGTAAATTATGCGGCTTCTTCCGTCGGGAATCTCGGCGGCAATATAAAAGAAATGGTCAACTCCCATCAGGAGGTTCTGGAACTTAAAAATCAAAATCAAAAATTATTGCATGATTTAGTAAAGTTGAAAACGCTTGAAATTGAAAATAGGCGGCTTTCGGAACTTTTGGGCTACAAAAGAAACATAAACCGCAAGACAGTAATTGCCAGAATAATAGCAAAACCTCCGCAGCAGTATTATAAATCGCTGATTATTGACAAGGGATTAGAGGATGGTTTATCGGATAACAGGGCTGTCTTTGGATTCTATAAAGGAAAATTCGGCGTGGTCGGACAA
>PEVQ01000246.1:5738-9765 GCA_002780205.1 Elusimicrobia bacterium CG06_land_8_20_14_3_00_38_11 | reverse complement strand
TACAAAAGCGCCACAGGAGTACACAGAAACAACACAGAAAAAACTTCTGTGAAATTCTGTGTCCATCTGTGGCTAATGAATTACAAAAGCGCCACAGGAGTACACAGAAACAACACAGAAAAAACTTCTGTGAAATTCTGTGTCCATCTGTGGCTAAAAATAATATGAAAAAATTTTTGTTTTATTTCACTTCTGTAATAATAATAATTTTTTTTGAAATTCTGTTTTCAATCCCGCATAGCGGGACGGTATTCGGACTTTTTTTTATTATTTTTATCGGACTATACAGGGGCCCATACTCCGGATGCACCGTTGGATTTTTTATCGGAATTATTGATGGCGTTTTTTTTGCCGCTACTTTCGGGACTTTAAGTTTTTCATACTCAATCATTGGGTATCTGTCCGGTCGTCTTCCGAAACGAATAGACGAAGAAAATCCGTTCGCCCAAATTTTCATTGTCTTTTTGGGAGTTGCCGTTTCTAATATTATTAGTTTAATAATTGAGGTTCTTTTCACCGGGATTCCGGGAATTTTTAGCATCGCGTCAATTACATGGCTTATTATCCCGGCAATAATCAGTCCCGCATTTTTTTTAATTTTTAAGAAGTGGTGGCTTTTTTGGTTTGACCGCCTGGATGTGGAAAGGTAAACGGCAATTAAAAATGCAAAATGAGAAAACTTGTCCCGCTTTAGCGGGATTTAAAATTGTGGTTAGAAAAATTTTTAATTTTTAATTTTTAATTTTTAATTGGTTTTTATTATGTGGCAAGGTGAAAATTTAGGATATTCGGCAGAATCATTCTCGGACCGTCTCAATGTTTTGCAATTCGGCATATTTTTTTTATTGGGAATTATTTCTTTCCGCATAATTTCGCTTCAGGTAATAAAAGGCGAAAAATTCAGAAAAATATCGGATGAAAACAGAATTGTAATTTATCCCCAGCCCGCAACACGCGGCAAAATTTTTGACAGAAATATGAATGTTATCGTTGACAATAAGCCCTCGTTTGCGGTCCTGTTTTCCCGTCAGACAATGGAGGATGAAGAGGTAAAAAATGTAATAACAAAAGTTGCACGGTTGCTTTCGCTTTCCGACGATGCCGCCAATGCTCTTCTTGAAAGAACAAAAATGATTCCGGGCAAAAATTTCTCACTGCTCAAAATCGCCCAAAACATTTCAAAATATCAGGCGATACGTCTTGCTGAAAAAACCCCGCAACTTCCCGGCGTTGTGGTTAGAATTGAGCCCGTAAGGGTTTATACATTGGGAGCATCCGCATCGCATATAACGGGTTATGTTCGGGAGGCATCACTTGGCGAATTGTCGGAAATTCCGAATCTAAAAGCAGGCGATATTATCGGTAAAAACGGAATTGAAAAGCAATACGATGAAATTTTGAGAGGTATTGACGGCGGAAGTCAGGTGGAAGTAAATGCCCGCGCTATCCAAAAAAGAATTCTTGAAACGGTAGAACCGGTTGACGGCGATTCAATAGTATTGACAATTGATAAAAAAATTCAAATGGCTCTTTCAAATCATATCCAGGGACATATGGGGGTTGCGATAGCGATTGACCCCAATACCGGAGGAATTCTCGGACTTGTCTCATATCCGGATTATAATCCCAATTTATTTATTTCCGGTCTGAATTACTGGCAGATGCCGTATCTGTTAAGGTCGGAAAAAAAGCCGTTATGGAATCGTGCATTGCAGGGGCAATATCCTCCGGGTTCCGTCTATAAACTGGTTACTGCTTTTGCTGGACTTGAAAGCGGCGTCATTACACCGCAGACGATTATAACTTGCAAGGGTTTTATTGAACTCGGAAAATATAAGCAGAAATTCCGTTGCTGGGCAAGAGGAGGCCACGGGGATATGCGGCTTTCCGAAGCCATAGCACAATCCTGCGATGTTTATTTTTATGAAGTTGGCTTGAAATTAGGACCTACAAAACTTAATGAGTGGGCTGAAAAATTCGGTTTCGGCGTTAAGACCGGTATTGATTTACCGTCGGAAGAAAAAGGACTTACTCCGGATAAATCATGGAAAAAAGCAAAACTCCATCAGGACTGGTATGACGGCGACACCGTTAATATGTCGGTCGGTCAGGGATATATCTGGACGACGCCGATTCAAATAGCACAATTCATTTCAGCAATAGCAAACGACGGAATAATTTTTCAACCTCATATTCTTAAAAAAATAATTGATGCGTCCGGTAATGTTAAATTTGAAAATGTACCGAAAATAAAAAGAAAATTGGACATCGCGGAAGATTATTTGGCGGCTGTAAAAAAAGGGATGACAGATGCAGTCCGTTATGGAACGGGTAAAAATGCAAAAGTGGTCGGTTTGTCTGTTTCAGGGAAAACCGGCACTGCACAGAATCCCCAGGGCGGAGACCACGCGTGGTTTGTTTGTTTCGCACCTTCTGAAAAACCAAAAATAGCACTTGTAGTTATGATTGAACACGGCGGCGGCGGCGGTGAAGTTGCCGCTCCAATTGCTAAAAGAATGTTAGAAGAAATCTTTGAGAAGAAATGCGAATAGAGGCACACGAATAGAGGCAAATATCACGAATTGACCCGAATAACGGCATTGACTTATTCGTGAACATTCGTGATAGCATTCGTGATTAGTTATTCGTGATTGAGCGTAGCGAAATATGAAATTAATATTTAAAAAATTTGACTGGATTCTGTTTATAGATGTTCTCTTGCTTACATTTACAGGATTACTTTTTATATTCTCGGCGCAGTTGCGCACAGGCAATCCCATGTTTTATGTCGCAAAACAATCAACCGCATTGGGAATCGGCATTGCAGCGATGCTTCTAATCATAAGTATCCGTTATGAACTGTATCGTGAATATACGAAGTATTTTTATTTTTTTGCGGTTATGCTTTTAATAATCGTTCTTTTTTTCGGGAGTCGCGTTCGTGGTTCCAAATCATGGTTTGATTTAGGTAGATTTGCGTTTCAACCATCTGAGATTGCGAAAATAGCGGCTATATTATATCTTGCAGAATTTATTGAAAAAAACCGCTACCAGATGAAAAAAATATCTAAAATTTTTTCTGCTTTTATTTCCGCATCAGTTTGTATTGTCCTGATTTTACTTGAACCGGATTTTTCATCAGCATCAGTTTTTGTTCCTATTTTTCTCGGCATGATGTATACCGGAGGTCTCCCGAAAAAAATAATAAATTTTGCGATTATATTTTTTGCGATAACTCTTTCGCTTCCATTTTTAGAAATATATCTGATGATAAATAATTTCTCCGGTTTTTTAATAAAAAATTTCAAAATTATTTATGTCTGTGCGATTTTGTCGCTTACGATTTTTGTCTGGTTTTTTATAAAATTTTTAAGGTTTAAAGTAACATTTAAGAAATATAAGCCGGTAATTTTAGTTGTTCTTCTGGGTATTATTTCAGCGATTTCAATATCCGGTTATTTGAAGGACTATCAGAGAAAAAGAATGATTGTTTTTTTGGATCCGTCTTTGGACCCGTTAGGCAGCGGTTACAACATTTTACAGTCAAGAATCGCCATAGGAAGCGGACAACTCTCGGGCCGCGGAATTTTTCAGGGAACACAAACGCAATTAGGTTTTATTCCCGACCAGCACACCGACTATATTTTTGCTGTTCTTTCTGAGGAAGGCGGTCTTATTTTTTCGTTGAGCGTTATTTTATTGTATGCCGTTTTAATTATTAGAGGCATCTCGATTGCCAGAAATGCATCCGACAGATTCGGAAGTTTGACGGCGGTAGGAATTGTTGTCATGTTTTCGTATTATGTAATATTAAATCTCGGAATGCTTACCGGAATTATGCCGGTTGCAGGAGTGCCTCTTCCGTTTCTTTCCTACGGCGGGAGTTCCTTGATTGCCAATATGCTCGCCGTCGGACTTTTAATAAATATTCACATAAGAAGATATACTTACTAAGGGCAATTAAAAATGTAAAATGTAAAATTAAAAATTTATGTAAAAGGTTTTACTAAGGGGAGCACAAAATACT
>PEVQ01000246.1:0-5721 GCA_002780205.1 Elusimicrobia bacterium CG06_land_8_20_14_3_00_38_11 | reverse complement strand
GGTCTATAGATGCTGAATCAAGTTCAGCATGACACCATCTTCCATGTAAAGTATATTCCGCTCTTGTTAGTAATAAAAAACTCCTTCATTTTTCATTTTTAACTTTTAATTTTTAATTGATTTTATTATGGATTTAGAAAAATTTCTACCGTTTGTTAAAAAACCCGCGCAATATATCGGACAGGAATGGAACTCCACTTCCCACTTCCCACTTCCCACTTCCCACTTACGATTCTGTCTTGTTTTTCCCGACCTCTATGAGATAGGAATGTCCAACTTAGGACTGCAGATTATCTACAATATACTTAATAAGACCGAATTTGTCGTCTGTGAAAGAGCATTTTCTCCCGCTGCCGATATGGAAACACTTTTAAGGAAAAATAATCTTCCGCTTTTTTCTATTGAAACAAAAACTCCGCTTAATGAATTTGATATTATCGGTTTTAATATTCAGCATGAATTGTGTTATACTAACATTCTTAACATTTTGGATTTGGCGAAAATACCGTTAAAGACAAAAGATAGGATGGGGACAGTCCGCGAGGGACAGTCCCCATTGATTATTGCCGGAGGTCCCGCCTGCGTAAATCCCCTGCCCATTTCTGAATTTATAGACGCATTTGTTATCGGAGATGGTGAGGACATAATAACACAAATTACAAATTACAAATTACAAATAACAAATAAAAATGATTTATTAAAAAAACTTTCGGAAATTCCGTCGGTTTATGTGCCTTCTTTTCATAACGGTAAAAGAACAATCAAAAAAAATATTGTTGATTTGGAATCAGCTCAATTTCCGACAAATCCCGTTGTTCCGTTTTTGAATGTAATCCAAAACCGTCTCAATGTTGAAATAATGCGCGGTTGTGGTAGGGGCTGTTTTTTTTGTCAGGCATCAAAACTGTATTCTCCCCGTCGTCTGCGAAGTAAAGAAAAAATTTTGGAGATTATAGAGAAAGGACTTGCTTCGACCGGTTACGATGAAATATCTCTTCTTTCTCTTTCTACTTCCGACTATCCGAAAATAAATGAGTTAATGGATGATGTCCTGAAAGTATGTGTGGCAAAAAAAGTGGCTGTGGCGCTGCCCTCATTGAGATGTCATCCGTCGTCGGTTGATTTAGCGGCGAAAACCCGAGTTTTTAAGAAAACATCCTTAACATTTGCACCGGAAGCAGGGACTGAACGGTTGAGAAAACATATCGGGAAATTCATCACTGATGCGGAAATTTTAGAGACGACAAATTATGCTTATAAATCGGGTTGGCGTTTGCTCAAACTTTATTTTATGCTCGGGCTGCCTTCGGAAACAGATGAAGATATAGAAGGGATTGTATCAATCGTCCGGAGTATAAAAAAACAGACGCCGCTTCTGAATTTGAACATTACCATTTCTCCGTTTGTTCCGAAACCCCACACTGTTTTTGAGAGAGAAAAATTTTTCGGCACTGATTACTTTAACGAAAAACGGATTTATCTGAAAAAGAAACTGCCCGCAGAAGTAAAATCCCATAAACCAGAAATGTCCACTATTGAAGCGATTTTTGCAAGAGGCGATGAGAAGTTGTGTTCTGTTCTGGAAATGGCATATAAGAACGGCTGTAAGTTTGACAACTGGAACGAATTTTTTTCTTATGAGAAGTGGCTTGATGCTTTTTCAAAATGCGGAGTAAATCCCGACGGTGAACTGAAAGAAATTGAAAAATCAAAAGCACTGCCCTGGGATTTTATTGAATTGTAAAATATGGGTAAAAAAATAATTGCAACTAACAGAAAAGCGAGATTTAACTATGAGCTCCTTGAAACACTTGAGGCAGGCATCGTGCTTGACGGCGGCGAAGTAAAATCGGCGCGTTCCGGCGGAGTCAACTTAAAGGACGGTTATGTCGGCCTTGAGAAAGGCGAAGTTTTTTTGTATAATATAAACATAAGCCCGTATAAATTTACTTCCGGCGGTCTTGAAAAAAAATATAATCCCCAGAGACCCAGAAAACTTCTTCTTCATAAAAAAGAAATTATAAAACTTCAGAATAAAGTTAATGAAAAAGGTTTTGCAATCGTTCCGACGGAAATATATTTTAAAAACGGTTTAGTGAAAGTTGAAATAGCAGTTGCCAAAGGCAAAAAACTCTGGGATAAAAGAGAAGCAATAAAAGAGAGAGAAGAAAAAAAGAGAATTAGAGAATTAGAGAATTAGAAATGGCAAAGGCATTTTACGAATTGCATATTTGGCAAAAAGGTTTTGAACTGCTTCAGGAAGTTTATAAAGTATCGGTGAAATTTCCGGTAGAAGAAAAATATAGTTTAACATCGCAGATAAAAAATTCGGCGATATCTGTAATTAGTAATATTGCAGAGTCACACGGCAGATATCATTTTGCGGATAAAATAAGAGTTTTGTATATTGCCCGCGGTGAAGTTGAGGAGACAAGAAGTCATTTAAGAATAGCAAAAAGTCAGAATTACATAAGTGATGGAGAGTTTGAGTATTTAGATGTTGAATACGGAGGACTTTCCCGAGGCATAAGTTCTTATATACAGGTGCTATCTAAAAAAAACTGATTCTCTGACTTAATAATGGTTTTCTGTTTTTACTAATTCTCTGATTCTCTTTCGTATAAACTAATTCTCTGATTTTCTGGGGGTGAACAGGGCTCGACGGGAATATTTGTTTGATGTGTTGCAGACCGCAGTTAACCGAACGGCTGCGTTAAAAATCGGTTAAACAAAATAACTGCCAATTATTCACCGGTAGTTGCTCACGCTTAAACCGCGTTGAGCCGCCTTCCCGGTCTTTTTTCTGCGAGGTCGGGGTAAGGTGTCATAAAGCAGGATAGTTGTCGGCAATGCTGCGTTACCGACGGCGAAATTCAGCAGCTAGCGTTAAACAGATTCTGTCGGCGGAAGCGGTTTAATGCGAAATAAAACACCGACTATGTCTGTAGTAGCCGTCACACGTTATTTTCGGACGCGGGTTCGATTCCCGCCACCTCCATTGTACTTTTAGATACCGATGAGAATGCAATTTTTAGAAGAACTTGAACAAATCAGTATGTTTTCTGTCGGAATTTTTTCTAAAATATGTAAAATCATAATGCTTGTTAATTGTGAGACCGTTGAAAAACCCCATATTTGTCATGCTGAACCTGTCTGCCGACAGGCAGGCTCGTTTCAGCATCTCATTCACCGACGATAAATCAGACCCTTCATTTCATTCAGGGTGACAAATAATTGGCTTTTTCAACAATATCAGTTATCATTTTGCAGTGATTTTGCCAGATTATCTTTTATTCTGCTGCACTCATCTGAAATTATGCATAGTTCTTCAGCAATTGACATAATGAATCACTATGGAAAGAAAAAAATCCCGTTTTTGTTTATTGTTGATTTTGAGATAAAAAAACCGGTTGTCCTGCCGTTGGCTGAAATAAAATCCGATGAAATTTTATATGATATAAACGGGTTAAAAAATCATCACGGGAAATTAAGATTAAACAAAAAAATAATTTTCAGAAAATATCCCGTAAGTTTCCGTAGATACAAAAAAGCGTTTGATAAAATACAGAAACATCTTTACGAAGGACATACGTATCTTGTAAATTTGACATTTCCGACAAAAGTTGAAACCAATCTTACATTCAGAGAGATTTTTTTCAACAGCACGGCAAAATATAAGTTGTTTTACAGAAATAAATTTGTTTTGTTTTCTCCTGAAATTTTTGTCAGAATAAAAGACGGCAAAATTTCGTCATACCCGATGAAAGGGACCATTGACGCCGATATTCCTGATGCCGCCGATAAAATTTTATCGGACAAAAAAGAATTTGCCGAGCATATAACGGTAGTTGACCTAATAAGGAACGATATAAGCATTGTGGCAAAAAATGTCGCAGTTAAGAAATTCAGATATATTGACAGAATAAAAACACCGGATAAAAATATTCTGCAGGTCTCTTCCGAAATTACAGGCGTTCTTGAAAAAAATTACCATAAAAAAATCGGCGATATAATTTTCAAGTTGCTTCCCGCGGGTTCAATAACGGGTGCGCCAAAGAAAAAAACTGTTGAGATTATTAAAGAAGTTGAAAACTATGCCCGCGGCTATTATACAGGTGTTTTCGGTTGTTTTGACGGACAAAATCTGGACTGCGCGGTTATGATAAGATATCTTGAAAAAATCGGCGCTCAAATTTTTTACAAAAGCGGCGGCGGCATTACGACATATAGCGATGTAAAATCGGAATATCGGGAATTGATTGATAAGGTCTATGTGCCTATTGTTGGAAACAATTAAGATTGAAGCAGGAATTCCGCGCAACTTATTTTTTCATAATTTGCGTTTAAACAATTCAAGGAAAGAACTGTTCGGCTGTCGTGATTTTATCAAACTGGAAAATATTATAAAAATTCCGCCGGCTCTGGGAACGGGTTTATATAAATATCGTTTAATTTATTCCGATACCGTGAAAAAAACGGAATTTTTGCCGTATCGTAAAAGAAAAATAAAATGTCTGAAAATTGTCGTTTGTGACAGTATAGAATATAATTACAAATATGAAAACCGCGAGTGCTTGAATGAACTTTTGGAATTGAAACAAAATTGCGACGATATTTTGCTCGTAAAAAACAAAAAAATAACGGACACATCTTTCAGCAATGTGGTTTTTTACGACGGCAAAAAATGGATTACGCCTTCAACACCTTTACTAAAAGGCACAAAAAGAGAAAAATTATTGTCGGATGGAAAAATTGTTCAGGATGAAATTAAAATAAGCGATTTGAAGTATTTCCCAAAAGCGGCACTGATTAACAGCATGCTTGATTTGACAGATAACATAATAAAAATTGAAAATAATGCCTTGACTTTTTAAGTTAGTAAAATATAATAGTAAAAAAGGGGGGTTTATGCGAAACGAACTGAAGTCCGCCTCTGGCGGAAAACTTTATGATTTGACACAGCCGCTTTCACACCTGACGCCTGCGTGGCCTACTTACGAGCCGTTGCAAATTAAATTTTTCAAACGGTTGGCGCCGAACGGAGCAAACGGGCAGTTGATTACGACCAGCAATCATGTCGGGACACATCTCGACGGTTCGCTGCATTTTTGCACACACGGCAGGGATGTCGCCTCAATTCCGCTGGAAGATTTATACGGCGATGCGGCGGTTGTTGATTTGTCCGACATCGCAGAGGATTACGGAATTTACACTTCAAAGGACATTGAGGACCGTGTTGAAGTAAAAGAGCGGGATATTCTTATAATCAACACAGGTTATCACAAGTATTCATGGGACCAGCCGGATGCGGATGAAATTCGCTATATGGTGAAACACCCGGGCCCGACGATGGAATTTGCCGATTGGTGCAAAAAGAAAAAACTTAAATGGCTCGGAGTTGATTGCGGCAGCGCCGATCATCCGATGAATACAAAAATCAGGGAGTGGATGCCGAAGCAGGCAGCAGAATGCGAAAAGTATTTCCAAAAAAAATACAAAAAATCAATTGACGATATTTTTCCGACGGATCATTACCAACTGATGCATACAGTTCTTTTTCCGCTTGATATAATTCACGCTGAAAATTTGGGCGGAGAAATAGATGAGTTCAAAAACAAGAGAACTACCGTCGGATGTTTTCCGTGGAGGTTTGTCGGCGGAGAATCGTCAATTTGCAGAATCGTCGCTTTTGAAAAGTAAAAACCACGAGATTTACACGAG
>PEVQ01000100.1 GCA_002780205.1 Elusimicrobia bacterium CG06_land_8_20_14_3_00_38_11 | reverse complement strand
AATTTGAAATTTGATTGTCTTGGATATTGCATTTGATTTTCCCGATTGAACGGCAATAAGTTGCGGAAGTTTATCAATAAATCCGAGATTGTAAAAATCCTTAAAACCCTTCCAGATACCGGAAATTATATTGCCATCACCGACGGGCACAAAAACCTTATCCGGCACTTTCCATTTTAACTGCTCGCAGATTTCAAGTGCGGCTGTTTTTTTACCCTCTCTCGTATAGGGATTATAACCGGTTGAACGGCAATACCATCCGAATTCGTCAGATGCTTTAAGTGATAAATCAAATGCATCGTCGTAAGTTCCGTTAACGGCAATAACTTTAGCACCGAATAATAGAAGTTGCGATATCTTGGCTTTCGGCGCCGTTTTTGGCACAAAAATGACGCAGGGAAGTTGCAAGTTGGCGCACATACATGCAAGCGCACAACCGGCATTTCCGGTTGACGCAGTGGTAAAGACAGTCCGATGTCCGATGTCCGATGTCTGAAATTCCTGACCTTTAACGACAACAACGGAACTTGCCCTGTCCTTAAATGAAGCAGAAGGATTTCTTCCGTCATCTTTCAGATACAAATTTGGAAAATTATATTTTTTGGAAAGATTTTCTGCCAGGATTAGCGGTGTCCATCCGATTTGAAGAGATGGAAAATGGAAAATGGAAAATGGAAAATGGAAAGGCAAAATCTGAAAATAACGCCAGTGAGATAAATTTTCGTCAGTTGTAAGTGTTGAGCGTGTAAATTTTTTTTTAATTTCCGGATAATTATAAACGACATCCAAGTTGCCGCCGCAGGAAGGACAAATATATTTTACATCATTTTCTAAGTGTTCCTTACCGCAGTCAATACATTTTAATCCGAGAATGTTTTTCATTTTTGAGGATTTGCTCAAATTTGTTTTTGCCTTTTTACCGACGAGCAATTTTCATTTTTGAGGATTTGCTCAAAAATGAATTACAATTAAATTACCTTTACGGAACAATCCATGTGCCTGTTTTTCCGTCTAATGCCTGCGGGATATGAGCGGGGTCGGTTATCAATGCCTGCTTGCCGCCTTTTTCCAAAAATTTCACAATCGCTTTTATTTTCGGAAGCATTGAACCGGGTTTGAAGTGCCCTTCCTCAATATATTTTTTTGCCTCGGCGAGCGTCATTTTGTCAAGCGCTTTCTGGTTGGGTTTGCCGAAATTCAGACAGACCTTTTCCACTGCGGTAGAAATCAAAAGCAAGTCAGCAGAAAGAAGTGTTGCCAAAAGCGAGGATGCCAAATCTTTATCAATAACAGCAGCAGTACCTTTCAGATTTCCGTTTTCATCCCGTATAACAGGAATCCCGCCGCCGCCGACGGCAATAGTTACAATACCGGCGTCAATCAGCGTCTTAATTGCATCAAGTTCTATTATTTCTTTCGGCTCAGGCGATGCAACGACCCGTCTCCATCCGCGACCCGCATCCTCCATAATATCCCATCCGTCTTTTTCTTTTCTTTTATGCGCCTCTTCATCGGAATAAAACTGCCCGATTGGTTTTGACGGTTTTTTGAATGACGCATCATTTTTGTCGACAAGAACCTGCGTTACAACGGTGGCAACCGATTTTTTGAGCCCTCTTTTTTCGAACTCGTTGTCAAGCGCCATCTGAAAATTATAGCCGATGGAACCCTGCGTGTCTGCACCGCATGAGTCCAGCGGGACCTCGTGTAAAATTCCGCGGGAGTATTCCGAACGGGCAAGAACATACCCGACCTGCGGGCCGTTCCCGTGAGTAATTACAACATCCCAACCCTTTACAATCATTTCGGCGATATGTTTCATCGTCTCGGATGCCGCTTTGTACTGGTCCTGAACCGTCTGATGTTTGCTATCCAGAATCAAAGAATTACCGCCGACTGCAACTATAGCAACTTTTTTAGCTGCCATAAAGTTAACCTCCATATTTTGTCATGCCGAGTGAAACGAAGCATCTCAAAAACGAGATTCTTCACTCCGCTTTGCTTTGTTCAGAATGACACTTGCAGTGTCATTTATACTTTTCCGACATCGTCAGTGCCATTATTGCCTTCTGGACATGAAGGCGATTTTCGGCAACATCATATATTATTGAACGCTTGCCGGAAGCAACCTCGTCGGTAACTTCGTGTCCTCTGTCAATTGGCATCGGGTGAATGAAAAGTCCGTTATCGGTAAGTTTCATTTTTTCTTCGTCGCAAATCCACTCGGTATATTTAAGTGCTTTTTCAATTTCTTCTTGTTTATGAAATTCACCATCGTGATATGCGTTGGGACTCATCCAGTTCCGTGAATAGACGACATTGGCACCTTTGTATCCCTCTTTTGCATCGTGGATAATTTCAAACTTCTGATGATTTTCAGCGCAGTTCTTTTTTGTTGCATCAATAATATTCGGGTCTAAATCATAACCCTCAGGCGATGCAATCGTTACATCCATTCCGAATCTTGAATACAAAAGCGCTGCTTCCTGTACGGAGCACCAACTGCGAGCGAGAGCGCCGTGTCCCCAGTAAAGAAGAAGTTTTTTACCCTTTAAGTTCTCTCCGATATGTTTTCTCAAACCCATTATATCTGCAAGCCCCTGGCAGGGGTGATATTTGTCATGCGCCATTGAAACAATCGGTATGCTTGACCATTTTGCATATTCGCGGAGCATATTATCGCCGTCGCCATATGCAGCAACTTTATCCTCAAGAATTCTTATTCCCATACCGCAGGCGTATCTTGACATAACCTGCGCAGCGTCTTCAATTGTCTCGCCGGCCGATTTTTTCGTCTTAAGACGCATTCCGCCCGGTTCAAGATACTGCGCATGGCCGCCGAGTTCCGTCGCGGCGCATTCAAACGACTGACGGGTGCGGACGCTCGGATTGTAGAAGAACATAAAAAATGTCCTGTCTTTCAGGAGTTTCGTGTACTTCGGAGAGAAACGGTGTTTCTGCATATCCTCCGCAAGTTCAAGACATTTTGTCAATTCGTCCAGCGACCAGTCCTGCGTGCAAATCAAGTCCTTACCAAAAAGATTAACCTTACCTGATTCCGGCATAATTTTCTCCTCCTGTATTTTTATTTCTGAATTATAATCCGTTGCCCATTGTTAACGCCATTATCGCTTTTTGAACATGAAGCCGATTTTCCGCCTCATCGTTGACGATAGAAATCTTCGGGTCATCTATGAGGACATCGGTAACTTCAAATTTCCGACGGGCAGGCAGGCAATGCATATACACTGCACCTTGATTGGCGATTTTGAAATGGTCGTGCGAAATACACCAATCCTTCTTATATTTCTTGCCCACTTCGGCATGTTTATCGGGATTTCTCGCCCATGATTTGGCATAAATAACATCGGCATTTTTAGATGCTTCCCATATATCATGCTCAATTTTCAACGAGCCGCCGTTTGCAACCGCCGCCTTCTTTGCAAATTCTACATACTCATTATCAACATCATACAATCCCGGCTCATTCGGATACGATAGGGTTATATTCAAGCCGAGAGTGCAGCCCGCGGCAATCATTGTTTGCGGAACGCCGGCCGATTTTGCTCTTTCATCATATGCCCATGACATAACGATTTTTTTCTTTTTTGCACCTTCCAGACCGCCGAATTTTTCCATCATTGTAAGAATATCGCCCATAATCTGGCAGGGATGCTCTTTGTCGTCAAGCATATTGAGTATCGGTATATTTGCATATTCCGCCAGACCCCTTAAAACCTTTCTGGCATCGCCGTATTCATATGTTTCTGTGCCCATCTGTGCTTTGAGATTGTAAAGCCGAATCGCAAAACCGCTTAAAAATCTGGAAATCATTTCGGCAGTATCTCTCCAAGTTTCCTTATGAGAAAGTTGAAGTTCCTGCGGATTATAAACCTGAGCGGAACCACCGAGTTGGGTTATGCCCGTCTGAAAAGAAAGCCGAGTGCGTGTTGAAGGCGACGCAAAAAGCAATCCCAATGCCTTTCCTTTGAGAATTTCTCTCTGCAACTGGTCGCCGACCGCATTCCTCATCTTGAGCCACTTGGCAACATCAAGAATCGTTTCCAATTCCTCGCGATTAAAATCCAAAACGCTGATAAAATC
>PEVQ01000239.1:7078-7220 GCA_002780205.1 Elusimicrobia bacterium CG06_land_8_20_14_3_00_38_11 | reverse complement strand
AAATATGCAAAAAATAATTTTCAGAAATACAATTCCATGCCATACCTTTTTCAAGTGGTGAGACAAAGACAAAAAATCTTATGAGAAAAAAGAGAAATGCAACAAGAAAATAGCCGAGATATTTTCTCAAAGCAAGTTTTTT
>PEVQ01000239.1:4246-7015 GCA_002780205.1 Elusimicrobia bacterium CG06_land_8_20_14_3_00_38_11 | reverse complement strand
TAGCGCAAGTAAAAAAAACAGCAATGAGATATTGTATGACTTTTCATCACCCTTTAAGTACAGAATAAAAGCAAGAAGACAGAAAACGGTTATCAGAATATCATCATTAAAAGTAATAAATAAAATATCCTCCGAGTGAACCGGTAATGCTACAAACAAAAGTGCTGTAAGAGAAGCGATTTTTTTATCAAGCAATTTTTTAATAAAAAAATAGACAAGAATTGATGCGAGAATATGAAGCGACAGGTTTATGAGCCGGTGATAAAATGGAGTGACCTTGAACAACTGGAAACCAACAAGATATGTCATTACCGAGAAGGGCCTGTATGTCAATTCTTTTGAGTATTTGAAGTATTTTGAAGGTTCAAATAAAACGCCTAAATTTGATATTTTCCTGACAAATACACTATCGCTAAAAAAAACACTGTCATCATATGTGAACGGGTAATTGAGTGCAGAGCCAAAAAGTAAAAATCCAACTAATACTATTAAAGCAATAATAGGTAAATCACTTTTTTTCATACAATTCTTCCAGTGCTCTTCTGGGGCTTTCATATTCGGGGTCTAACTGTAAAGCAATCTGGTATTCTTTAGTTGCTTTTTCAATAAAGCCCTTTGTTTGACACAGCCGACCATAGTTGTAATGCAATTGAGGAATTTTTGGATTTTTTCTTATTCCCACTTTTAATGTTTCTCGTGCTTTTTCAAATTCCCTGGTATTGATGTAAATTATACCGAGATTGTTGTATATTTGAGCAGAATCCTTAAAGTATTTCAATGCCTTATTAAAGTGAAAGAGCGCATTTTCATAATCATCTTTCTGAAGATATATTATGCCAAGGTTGTTATTTGCAATTGCCGAGTTTGGATTAAGTATTATCGCCCTTTTGTATTCATAGAGTGCTTTATCTGTATCTTCCAAGCCAGAATAAAACTGAGCCCTGAACAGATGAGTAAGATAATCATTTGAGTCATATGTGCCGTCAGTCAAACCCATTTTTGTATCTCTTAAAAAAATCACTGAATTATTGTCACAATAAACCAATTTCCAATCTTTGAATTTTGCAACTTTCTGATAAAGCATGTTAGCAAGCGGAAGGGTATAATTCAAGAATATACAGTTTATTTCGTAGCGATTCAGAATTTCCTTAAAAAATTCCATATTTAAAAAGATATTATTGTATGTAAAAGCCAAATTTTTCCAGACCTTAATCCTTGCATCAGGGCAAGCATCAATAAAAACCTTCTTTTTAGAATAAAGCCATAGTATTATAGAATCGCCTGTTGCCATATCGTGGAATATATTTCCTTCAATATTTTTTTCAAGAATAAACTTACATGCTTTTTCCTGAAAAAATGTTTCAGATATACCAAACCCGAATTTTTTAGGAATGTCATATTGATAATAAACTTTGTTTGAAGTAATAGCATAAGAAAAGTAGCCGCAAAATATAATTATTAAAGCGCCAAGTCCATATCTTAAAGGTTTGATAAATTTTAAACTATTTAAGATTTTTACAACTATCGGACTGACAATAAATGAAAATAAAACGATATTTCTTACCGCTTGAAATGAAAGAATTACAAAGGATACATAAATAAGTAATTCCGATGTGCTCAGTTTTCTGATATAAAAAATAACAAATATTGCTGTTGAAAATAAAAAGAAATAGTAAAACATTAATGAAGACCTCATCTGTTGAATGCCAAAAGGTTTTTGAAATTCACCTATTGTCCTTCCTAAAATGTCTGTTTTTGAAAAAATATGAAATACTATTTGCAGTACAAAATAAAAATATTTATATCCCCAAGGATTTATGATGCACGAAAAAACGGCAGCAACAAGGATTTTATACAATTTACCATTGGACAATGCGTAGAAAAATATTATAGCCAACCCGATTGGTGAAAGATTTCCGTGCAAATTTACCCAGAAAATCTGTAAAAACGGAATAAGCCACATTAATCTTTCTTTTTTATTAATTATGTAAATGTATACAGATGAAAAAAACAGAGAAACGACTTCAGGACGGAAATCAGATCTTTCCTGCAAAATTAAAATTGGCAAAAAAAATGTCAGTGCCGCAGCCAAATATCTTTCTTTTTTATAGGAAATGTTAAAAAAGAGGAAAATGGTCGTTAGAACAAGAATTGTCTTAAAGATTATTAGTCCCGTGAAATTAAAAAATTTATAAATGGAATATATCATAACTTGAAAAAGCCAGTGAAAATCAATATATTCTGCACCGCTGAGAGTATAAGAGAATATGTCTTGTTTTGGTATTGTTAGATTTTCAACAATATATTTTCCAACACCTAAATGAAAAAATGTATCAGGGTCACAAATCGGATGGATAAGAAAAAAAGCGGCGAGTATAAAAATACAGAAAATGAGAACTGTTTTGAAAATATTTTCAGTTTTCATCATTTTTTTGATAATATCTCTTTTGCCAATGAGTTTTCTGGATTAAGTTTTAAAATTTTTTTTGCTATTTCTCTTTGCCTTTGATAATCACCGAAATCACCAGCACATTTTGCAAGTGACTCCCAACCCTGAACGAAACAGTCATCTAAAGAAACCGCCTTGCGAAACTGCTCCCATGCTTGAACCCTGAGGTCTTTTTTCAAAACACCGGTTAGCCACATATAAACAACACCTGTATTATGTTGAATATCAGGATTATTTTTGAATCTTCCGGCATATTTTTCTGCAAATTCAAGCGCTGTGTATAAAAAAAGTTCATTCTTTATTTTATCTTTTTCTACATC
>PEVQ01000239.1:0-4212 GCA_002780205.1 Elusimicrobia bacterium CG06_land_8_20_14_3_00_38_11 | reverse complement strand
AATATCATCTATTGCTTTGTCATAGTCATCAGTCAAAAGCCAGCAGAGACCATGATAATAAAGCGCCGCAGCTCTTACAGGTTTTGTAAGAAGATAGATTCCTGAAATTGCTAAAGAAAATATCAGAAATAGTGCTGTCTTTCTCAATTTTGTTAGTGAGATTATTTTTTCTTTTATAGGAATTGTATATGTCCCAAGTAAAATCGCTGCAATTGCGAAATTAGCAGTGACATTCGGGTTAAACATACTCTGAAAGAAAAAGGCAAACAATCCACAAAAAATTGCCTTTTTTAATATGTTTTCCTGCTTTAACCCCATCTTAAAAATTGAATAAAGAATCCATAAATAAACAAGAAGTCCAAAAAGCCCACAGTTGGTTGCTATCTGTAAAAACTCATTATGGCAGGTCCCCTGAATAGTTCCTGCGCCGGCATATTTTATGTATTCGGGTCTTCTGTATTTTCTGAAACCAACGACAAATGAGTCAGGACCAATTCCCAAAAAAGGTTTATCTTTTATTATGTTTATTGCAGTTTTCCAACCCTCAATACGGGCAAGCGATGCGCTGTCATTTTTTACATCAAAACTTGAAAATAATCTTTCTTGTATTTTTGGAAACGAAAAAAGAATTATTAAAAAAAGAAGGATAAGAAACAAAGAATATCTCAATAAAATTTTGTAACTTGAAATCAAAAACAGTACCAGTCCTATAAAAAGCGCAAGATACGCTCCCCTTGCATATGTTACAAAAAGTGTGTAAGTAATTATAAAAAATGGTAAAATAAGATAAAATTTCAATTTGTTCTGGACAGTAAAAAATAATCCAAGACACAAAAAAAATACCATCAAAAGAAACGCTGCAAGAAAAATAGTATTGCCCATTGTTGACCAGGGTTTACCACCTGAATTTGTCATTCTTAAAAATATTTTAATACCAAATGTCTGTAAAATCCCGTAGATTGAAACAATTGTTGCAGTTGTGATTAAAACAAAAGCGAGTTTCCTTAAAAAATTTTCGTCAGAGACCTGAACAGTTGCGAAATATAATCCGCAAAAACCTAAAAGCGGGAAAAAACCATAGCCGTGAAGTTTATAAGAACCATATAAAGAACGCAAGAAGTCAATTGAAGATACTGTGGCAATTAAGTTAATCAAAACAAATAATAGTATTGGTATATCAAGTTTTGTTCTTTTAAAATTTATTTTTTTTTTTGATATACCAGAAATAAAAAATGTTGACCAGAATAGAATATTTGCAAAATAGACAATTGTTAATTTTGGCATGTCAATCGTATCATCCATTATCAAACAGATTGATGGAGGAATAGCAAAAGTACAGAAAAGAATAATTATTTTTAAAACAGAATTTACCATAAACCTAAAAAGCCCTTCTTTTTTTCTACTGAAAATCTCACTTTTGATAAAAGCGAAGGCACAACTATTATTCTGCCTGTTTTTTCAGACGGAAAGCCGCAAGTTTCTATATTAAATTGAAAAATTCTGCCGCGCAATTTTTTATCTTTCGGGATTTTTACGAAGACATCCGACAAACCGGTTTGTCCCGCCTCCAAAATATATTTTTCGGGAGTAACAATAATCCATTTTGTATCCCGAATCGGTTCTGCGCCGGTTTTTAAGTTATCTTTTTGAGGAATTTGCACCGATATTACCACTTCAATTTTTTTATTGCTTCTGTTTGTCACTTTCAACGGCAGATTGTGTTTGTATTCCGTATTTATCGCCAGATTTTCAATAAAAACATCAGCATAATTTGTAGAAATCCCTCCGGCAAAAAGTTCCAGCGGTAACAATAGCAATACTAAAAAAAGTACTTTTTTTGTCATTGCGTGCCCTGTCAGTTTGTCATGCTGAGTGTAGCGAAGCATCTCGCCCTGAGATTCTTCGCCTTCGCCTCAGAATGACAAATCTTTCCATTCCGGATTTATACTTTCAATCAGTTTTATCTTTTTTATTCGTAACCAACCTTTAATCTTTTTCTCAACGGAAATTGCCTCAATAGGGGTTTCAAAAACTTCATAATAGACCAGTTTATTCATATTATATTTCTTACTAAAACCGTTAACTATTTTATTTTTATGCTCATAAATCCGTTTTTTTAAGTTGCTTGTTATTCCTGTGTAAAGAACAGTATTATTTTTGTTTGTTAAAATATAAACTGAATAATACTTTTTATTCATAATGATGAGATTCTTCGGCTTCGCCTCAGAATGACAACATTTTTATGGGCTTTCGGCGCGGATGAACAAGATGATTTCTTGCGGGGCGGCAGTGCCGGATGTTGTAGGCATATCAAGACGGAGCCACAATTTTCTTGTAGCACTTGCAGCGACATTCACACCGGTATAGCCGCTACCATCAACCGAATATCTGTTTGACCCGCAGGTTCTAAACGCATCGCCGTCCGCCACAATATCGCTATCCCCAGGATCGGGATCTGAAAAATCAGTCAAATCCGGTTGGGTTGCGTTGAAGACCGCTCTTAAAAGATAATTATCCGCACCTGAAGATGTTTCAATACTGTACCACGGTGACTCCGCTGGGAAGGGAATTGGGGACGGTCCTCAATTCCCTCTTTTTTATGACATCAAATATGGTGTTAAATTTTAATTTCATAAAAATTGTCGGCACAATATTTGTTGTATTTCCTCAATTTTCACAAGTTTCATTTTCCAATATACCGTCGGTAAAACCCAATCTATTCAATCCCTAAAGGGACTCCCTGCGGTCGCTACTTTCGCAACTACGCAACTACGGAAGTAGTTGAATACCAGTGCAATTTTTTTTCAAAAACCCTGTTTTTTCTCTTTTCATCCCGCAGGGACTTCTCCCACAGGAAATTCCTTCGGTCGCTTTCGGTCATTTTATTTGCTTAAGTTTTTCAACATCAAGCAAATCTATATGTCGTTTGTTTGTTTTTTTTGATTTTATAAGTTGCTGTTTGCCGATAAAGAAAATCTTAACTTTTCCATATCTGCCGGGTACTTTCGTTTTCCATATTTCTAAAAAACTTACGCCCGGAAGAGACATTTTTATATCAATTCTAACCGGTTCTATGCCGAGTTGAATTATATTGTTTTTGGCGGTAAAATCGGATTCTTTTAATTTTTTTAAAAAGCTTCCAAAACCGAAATTTTTAAGCGCTTTAAGAATTTTTTTTGCATTTTCCGGGGTTGGTTCTGCAAGCATATCCATATCTTTTGAGTATCTCGGATAGCCGTAAAAACCGACGGCATATGCGCCGACAATGCAGTATTTTACTTTATGTTTGTTTAATAATCTTAAAAACTCTTCGTAGTCCTTTTCCGTTTTCATTTGTACCTCTTAATTTTGGAAACTGTTCCCTGCAAAATTGGATATCGCTTAACCGTTCTTCAGGTGTTTTTGAAGAATAGTATTTTATGTCTGCTTTGTTTTCTTCTTTAAATGAGTTAAATTTTCTTCCCCAGATTTTTTTTTCATTTTACCGCCAGTTCCGGATTTTTAAACATTGAGTTTATTTTCGTGCGCAGTTCTTCCGGAGTAAACGGTTTCGGAAGATAATCATCGGCGCCGGCGTCAAGTATTTTTTGCTTGTATTCAGGAGTATCATAAGCCGTTATTGAGAGAATTTTTATGTTTTTTATACGAGAATCCTTACGGATATTCTGGCAGACCTTGAAGCCGTCCATCCCGGGCATAACCAAATCCAGAGTGATTAAATCCGGCAGGTAATCCAGAAGAATTTTTCCCGCCTCAAAACCGTCGGTCGCATGCTTGAACTCCCAATTCTCTTCTGCCAAAATCGCCTTGATTAAATCCGCTACATCCGGGTCGTCGTCAATTATGAGGATGCGTTTTTTCAATCCGCCTGATGAAAGCAGTTCTTTTATCTGGGCGAGTGTATAGCCGCGAGATGAAAGATGCTTGATTTTGGCAAGTTGGCTGAGTGTCTTTTCCTCGTCGTAAAGCCGCTGTCCGCCTTCGGTGCGGTCGGTCACCTCAACAAGCCCGAGGTCGGTGTAATGTCTGATGGTGCTCGGCAGAACTTTTGCTTGCTGTGAAATTTCAGAAATTTTTACATTCGGCATAGAAAATCCTCCTGAATATCATTTGACAGGATTAACAGGATTTTTAAATCCTTGCCGTATCCTGTAAATCTTGTCAGAGTTAAAATGATTTAGAAAATTAACCCTAACTGTATGGTTTAACTTT
>PEVQ01000137.1 GCA_002780205.1 Elusimicrobia bacterium CG06_land_8_20_14_3_00_38_11 | reverse complement strand
GGCTTTCAGTTTTACGAATTTTCCGCCCAGAACTCTTTTACAGTCAAGTTTGAAGTTGCCGCAGAATTCAGAAACATATTTTTTTATAATTTCATCGTCGGATTTGTCAAATTTCACAAATTCCACTTCCCTTCCCAGTTGGCTTTTGGCTATTTTTCCTCTTATGTAAATCGTTCCGCCGTGCATTCCTGTGCCTATAAAATTTGCACGAATAAATTCGTGCCTACAATTTTTATCACCTGACAAACCTAAAAGAATCATAATTCCGCCGGCCATATACTCGGCGAAAAAATCACGAACACTGCCGCCTATAACTATAACGGGGACCATTTCTTCATATGATTTTATATGTATTCCTGCACGATAACCTGCATCACCTTTAATGAAGACCTTCCCGCCGCGCATACCGTATCCGAGAATATCTCCGACGGAACCGTGAACCGCTATTTTTCCGGCATCCATAGTATTTGCCACGCAATCCTGGGCATTTCCGAAAACATTTATTTCCGGTCCGCTCATAAAACTTCCGAGGTCGTTTCCGGCAGTACCATGTATTTCAATTTTTACATCCGATTTAAGCCCCGAGGCGATATATCTCTGACCATTGATATTTTTAAGGTCAATTTTTTTTGTGTTATTTTCAACTGCTGCTCTTATTTTTTTATTCAGTTCTTTATGTGTAAGATTGTTTGCGTTTATAATCATATCTCAATCGGCAGTACCTCTTTTGAACGAAACTCCTTCGGGACATAAATATAGCCGAAATTCTCCGAAAATATTTCATTCTTGAAATTTGAAACATCAATCCCGTCTTTTATCATTCCGGTAAATATTCCCGCACGGGATATATCGCCGATAAAAATCGCTCCAATGATTTTGCCGTCTTTTACTATTACTTTTTTGTACACTTTTAATTTTTCAGAGGAATTTACAATTTCTTCGCCGGCTTTTTCGTTGCTTAATCCGAGCGTAATCAATGGCAACCCGAAAACATTCACCGAATTTCTCACGAAACTTCCGTCATATCTGGCATCACCGCCTATAATATTGCTGCCCGCAACGGCACCTTGCCTGAATGCAATCGGCCATATCGGAAGCGGCCTTTTCTCACATTTAAGAATATCCAACGATTCCACACAATCGCCGGCGGCATAAACATTTTTTTTTGAGGTTCTCATTTGAGAGTCAACCGCAATTCCACAATTTACTTTTATACCCGATTTTTCTGCAATATCCGTATTCGGCACAACACCGATTGCGCAGATAACAATATCAGCAAGAATTTTCTCTCCATTTTTTAGAATACATTGATTTTCTTTTATCTCAGAGACGGAGTTATTCAGGATAAGTTTCGTATGTTTTTTTATTTCATCCGCGATAATTTTGCCGGATTTGTCATCCAGCACTGAGGCAAACGGTCTATTCATAAGTTCAACTATTGAAACATCCAACCCGAGGCATTTCAGAAATTCAGCGGCTTTTATTCCTATCATTCCGCATCCGATTACTACTACGTGCTTTTTATTTTTACAGAATTTCTTAATGTTATCGGCGTCAACTTTTGTTGTCAATGTAAAAACGTTTTTACCGTTTATTCCCTTTACATCGGGAATTATTGGTTTTCCGCCGACGGCAAGAAGCAGTTTTGAGAATTTTATGTTCTTCCTGTTTTTTAGAATAACAGAATCATTTTTTACGATAATCGCTTCGCCAAAAACCAAGTTCACATTATTTTTTCTGAAAAAGTTTTTGTCGCGGTAATAACGCTGTCCATCGGTGAGATTTATATGCGAAATAAGCGGACGGGAATAAAACAAATCCTTATCCTTTGTAATAACAGTTATCAATAAATTTTTATTTTTCTCGCGAATGGTCTCTATCGCAGAAATCGCTGCAACGGAACTTCCGATAATTACAATTTTTTCACTGCTTTTCATATTCGCTTCGCTCACCCCCAATTCCCAACCCTAAAGGGTCGGCTACAAGTCGGGGGCTACATTATTTTCTTAACTTTCTCACTTTCTTTATACACAAGCGCTTCATTCGGACAGGCATCAACGCAAGCCGGCGAGCCGACATCCGCACACAGGTCACATTTGGTAGCAACTTTTTTCTCTTTCGTATCCATTAAAATTACTCCGAACGGACACGACATAACGCACATCCAACAACCGACGCATTTTTCGCGGTCGTGCGAAACGAGTCCTGTTCTTTTATCCAGTTTCATTGCACCGGTAACACATGCTTCCACGCAAGGCGCATCATTACAATGGCGGCATTGAATTGCAAATGAAAGCGGACCTTTTTGTTCAATTATCAACCGCGGCGTTAAATTCGGGAATTCCTCTTTATACGCCTTAATTATTTTTTTTGATTTTGAATGGGCGACAAGACATGCAATTTCGCACAACCGGCATGCCATACAATATTCTTCTTTGAAGTAAATTCGTTTCATATATTTTAACCACGAAAACACGAAAAAAAACTGAAAACTATTTTGACAAGATTAACAGGATTTTAACTTCTGATTTTTATCCTGTAAATCCTGTCAGATTTTTTTAATTTCGTGCATTCGTGGTTCATTCATAAACTTTCTCCTGCAGGTTTAATATCCAGAATTTTCAGTTCGTTTTCGTGCAGGTCAAATCCTCGTAGACGCAGACGGTTGCCGCGCAGCGACTCAACAGCATTTATTCCCATACCGCCCATCATTTCCTTTATCTCGTGACTCCACGCTTTGATTAAATTCACAAGCCGACGGGCGGCAATTTCCGGATTCAGCCGCTTGACAAGATACGGGTCCTGCGTCGCTATCCCCCAGTTGCATTTTCCTGTGTAACATTTTTGGCAGAGATGACAACCCATCGCGACAAGTGCAGCAGTACCGATATAAACTGCATCGGCACCGAGGGCGATTGCTTTTACTACATCGGCGGAATTCCTGAAACCGCCGGCGGCAATAATAGATGCCCGGTTTCGTATTCCCTCTTCTCTTAAACGACTGTCAACCGCAGAAATCGCAAGTTCAATCGGAATCCCGACATTATCCCTTATCCTCGTCGGTGCCGCACCCGTTCCGCCGCGAAGTCCGTCAATAGCGACAATATCCGCACCCGCTCTTACGATGCCGGATGCAATTGCTGCGATATTATGTACGGCGGCAACTTTTACGCTTATCGGTTTTTTGTAGCATGTCGCTTCTTTCAGCGAATAAATCAACTGCGACAAATCCTCAATTGAATAGATGTCGTGATGCGGAGCGGGTGAAAGCGCATCCGTGCCCGTCGGTATCATTCTTATTCGAGAAATTTCCTCCGTTACTTTTTCTCCGGGAAGATGTCCGCCGATTCCGGGTTTTGCGCCCTGCCCAACTTTTATCTCAACGGCACTAGCAACATCCAAATAATCCGAGTCGACGCCGAACCTGCCGGAAGCGACTTGAACAATCGTATTTTTCCCGTATTTGTATAGTTCTTTCGGAAGGCCGCCCTCGCCGGTATTGTAAAAAATTCCGCATTCATCAGCAGCACGGGCAAGGGCACGCATTGTATTCAACGAAATAGCACCGTAACTCATCGCAGAAAAAAGAATGGGTGTTTCCAATTTCAGTTGAGGCGGAAGTTTCGTTTGTAATTTGTAATTTGTAATTTGTAATTTGATTCTATCCGGTTTGCTTCCCAAATATGTGCGAAGTTCCATCGGTTCTCGCAAAGGGTCAATAGACGGATTTGTAACCTGTGCGGCATCAAGCAATATATGGTCCCAAATAATTTTATAATCCTTATCCGTTCCCATTCCTGTTAAGAGAATTCCGCCGGTTTCCGCCTGTTTATACAATTCTTTCAGTTGCTTTTCCGTCCAATTTTTATTTTTTTTGATATTCTGCTGATATTCAGAAACTGTGAGCGCTCCTGTCGGACACATTGTCGCACAACGCAAACAGCCGACGCATTTTGAATTATCCGTTTCAATTTTGTTCGCTGCTTTATCAAAAGAATGCGCCTCAAATGCGCACTGGCGGACACATACCTCGCATTGTATACATTTATCAGGGTCTCTTGTAACTGTAAAATCCGGAAATAATAATGATTTTTTCATATAC
>PEVQ01000066.1 GCA_002780205.1 Elusimicrobia bacterium CG06_land_8_20_14_3_00_38_11 | reverse complement strand
ACATTTTGTTTAGTGATTTTGGTTAATACATTCTCTAATGCTTCAAGATTTGAATGTATATCCGAAAAAATTGCATATTTCACAGGAGATATTATACATAAAATTTTTCACAAATCAACCGTATTTTTTCTTTTAAAATTTTTAATGCGAAAGAAAAAAGTTTTATAATTCTTAAAATTCTCCACGGTTGCTGTGCTACCCGGAAAATCCACTCTATATCCCTGTCTATCATCCATTTCGGCGCCCGTCTTAAATTGCCCGATAGAACATCAAAACTTCCGCCGACACCCATCGCGATTTTTACACCCAATTTTTCAAGATTTTTGTTGAGCCATATTTCCTGAAAAGGGGTGCTTAATCCCGCGAAAAGTATTTCCGCACCGGACGATTTTATCTGTGAAATTACATCCTGTTCGTTTCCCGTTTCACGAAAATAGCCGTTATGGAAACCCGCAATTTTTAACTCCGGGAATTTTTTTTTGATTTCATCCGCCGCTTTTTTTATCACTTCTTCTTTAGCTCCGAGGAAAAAAACGGAATAATTTTTTTGCTGTGCATATTTCATCAAAAAAATCATAAAATCAATTCCGGGAATTTTTTCTGAAAGCGGAGTTTTTAGAAATTTTGCGGCCCAATGAACGCCCGCACTTTCAGGAATAACAAGTGCGGCTGTGTCAAAAATATTTTTTAATCCCGAAACAAGTTCGGGACAAGTTTTTAGCGAAGCGTCGTTTTTGTGCGCTTCAAAAATCATTAAAGGATTTGCGGTTATTATCTGGTGGGATTTGCCGTCGGCAAGAAAATTATCTGTAAGAGATAATGCATCTGAAAGTGTGATATTATCAATTCGTGTTGACAATATTTTTATGGAAAGCATTTTTAAGGGAACCGCATAACAGTAAAGATGTCATTCTGAGCCGAAGGCGAAGAATCTCGGTGTTAAAGACGAGACCCTTCGTTTCACTCAGGGTGACACTTCGCGCCATTTGCGTAAATCTGCGTGTATCTGCGGACAGAAGTAAAAAGGTTAGAACAAATTACATCCTACTTAACGACTCTTCGCGTTTTTCTTCACCTTCAAGATGCACGGAGATGATTTTAGAAATACCAAGTTCTTCCATACTTACGCCGTAGAGAACATTCGCCGACTCCATTGTGCGTTTGTTGTGGGTGATGACGAAAAACTGGGATGTCTCGGCGAACTCCCTAAGCATCCTCGTAAATCTTAATACATTTGCTTCGTCAAGTTGACCGTCAATTTCGTCAAGTATGCAAAACGGCGCAGGCTTTAACAGATATATTGCAAAAAGAATCGCTATTGCGGTAAGCGTTTTTTCTCCGCCGGAAAGAAGGGAAATGTGCTGAAGTTTTTTTCCAGGCGGCTGTGCAATAATATCAATACCAGTTTCAAGAAGATTTCCTTCGTCGGTAAGAAGCAGGTCCGCCTCGCCTCCTTCAAATAACTGGTTAAATATCTTCCTGAAATTTTCACGCACAATCGTAAATGTTTTCTGGAAGTTCTGACGGGTGGTGATGTTGATTTTATTTATTGCGTTGTGCAAATCCTCTCTCGCTTTTTCCAAATCCTCTTTTTGTTTAGTCAAAAAATTATACCGCTGTTCAAGTGCTTCGTATTCTTCCGGCGCCGCAAGGTTCACCGCACCGAGGGTTTCTATTTTCTTTTTCAGTTTTTCAATTTCATTCTGCTCCATTGCCACTTCCTTGTAACTATTTAAGGCGTCTTCAATTGTGATTCCTTTTTCTTCTTTTATACGGGTTTCAATCTGCCTGATGTCCGACGATGTGCTTGAAACGGCTCTTTCAAGAGTCCGGGTCTCATCCTGCAATATGTTTTGCTGTGTCCTGTGAGTTCTTAAATTATTTTCAAGTTCAGTAATTGCGTTTTTGATTTCATCCCGCTCTTTTTCAATGTTTTTAAGGAGATCGTCAGCGGTATCTTTTGAGACGACGATTTTATTTATTTCAGCGGTTGAATCGGATATTATTTTTTCCATCGCGGCGATTTTTTCCGCGGATTCCTTCAACCATTTTTTTGATTTTTCAATTTTTGCCGATGTAAGTTGCAAGGTTGTATCAGCCGTTTTAATTTTTTCTTTGATATTTTCCATCTGGGAACTTTTGACCGAAAAATCTATCTGTATATCTGTAAAGTCGCGCTCCTGCGATTCCAGTTCCGCTTGAAGTTTTTTTATATGAGAGGTCAGTTGGGCGAATCCGGTTTTTACCGAATTTTCCTGCGAGGCAGATTTAGAAATTCTATCGTTGATTTCTATGCTCTCCGATTCTTTTTTAATTTTTTGGTTGTTAAGATTTTCATATTCGGCGGATAAAATTGACAGATAATTAACGGAGGTTTTTAACGACTCTTCCGCCGAGGTTAGTTCAGTCATAATTTTCATCAATTCGTTTTTTCCCGCATCTACTGAAACGGCGGTCTTATCTAATTCCGTCCCGGTTGAAGTAATTTCTTCCTGCTCATTTTTTATCGATTCGGTTAATTTTCCGATTTCACCGTTTATTATTGCGGTTTCGTTTTTAAGACGGTTTATTTCAGCGGATGTTTCCAGTGAACCCCTCAGCCGGTTTTCCGGAAGCAAAGTTCCGCCGCTTATTAGACCCCGGCTATAAATGTTCTCGTTTTTCAGCGTTGCATCGTCTAACAGAAAGTCCATAATTTTTCTGAATTTCGGCTCGCAATTTATGAGGTCAGAAATCTTTTTGCCGGAAAATACATTTGAAGTTGAAATCGGCATTTTTTCAATTTCGGACATTATCAAAAAGTCCGCCCATCCGTAATTTCCGTTTTTAAGCCACTTTATAATTTCAGTTGCGGTATTTTCTGTGTCACAAATAATGTAATCGCTTTTTTCTCCGAGTGCCGACTGAACAACCGAAACATTATCGTCGGCGACGGTTATTAAATCGCTTACCGTTCCCAAAACCCGCCCGTTGAATGCCTCTTTTATTTTGGAATGTAATTCGTAGTTTGAGTTGCGGTTCATCGCTTCCGCCTGTGCATCAAATTGCGCCCCCAATAATTTTTTTGATAAAAGTTCGTTCCGGTTTTTTTCTATCTCCGAGCGGAGTTGATTTATTTTAGTCGTAAGGTTCTCAATTTTTTTCTTTTTTTCTTCCAAAGTCAAATTTATAACAGTGATTTTTTCTTTAAGTTCTCCCGCAATTTTTTCCTGCTCGGCTTTTTTGGTCAATGTCTCCCGTTCCTGATTTTTCAGTTTTTCCATCCGGTAATTTATCTCTTTCAGAAATAAATTAATAGATGTTTTTCTGTTGTGAAGTTCCGACAGTTCGGTCGCGGTCTTAAAAATTAACTGCCTCAAATTCTCAATATCCGAATTTGCTTTTGTAATCTCCGAGTTCAGTTTATTTTTCCGTTCCGTTTTTTCGGCAAGTATTTTCTTCGCGGATGAAACGACAATTTCCGCTTCCTCAAGTTCTTTTTTGGCTGCGGACAATCCCTTTTCGTAATTAATTCTGTCAATTTGTCCCTGTTGAATTTCCTGCTGGGCTTCTTTATTCCGTGTGAGATTTTCCTTTTTAGTCGTTTGGGCAGAAAGTATCCGCTCGTTTAATATCGCGATGGATGAGTCAATTTTATTTGCCTCGGTGCGTTTTGATATAAGTTCGTCCTCTTTTGCCGTCAGCGTGATTTTTAATTCGGAATATTTTGCATCTAATTTATCTATCTCAATTGAGATGTGAGAAAGTTTTTCGTTTATATCGGTAAGTTCTTTTAATTTTGCCGAGTTGATTTCTTTAACCTGTTGATATTTTTGGACAAGCGAGTTGACCTCGTAATTTTTCAGTTCGTCAAGATATTTTTGGTACTGTCTCGCTTTTCTTGCCTGTGAATCAAGTTTGTTTTTTTGGCTTTCAAGTTCCGACAGGATGTCGTTCAACCGCAGCATATCCTGTCCGACTTTTTCAAGTTTTCTCAACGCCTCTTCCCGTTTTGATTTATATTTTGACACCCCCGCGACTTCTTCAAAAATATATCTTCTTTCCTCAGGTTTTGATTGCAGAATAAAATCAATTTTTCCCTGCTCCATTATTGAATACGATCCCATGCCGATTCCCGTGTCCAAAAATAAATCTTTTATGTCTCTGAGACGGACGGGGGTTTTATTCAGAAGATATTCCGATTCGCCCGTTCTGAAAAGCCGGCGGGTGACGCACACTTCCGAGTAATCAATAGGAAGCACATTTTTTGAATTGTCAAAAGTTAAGGTTATCTCCGAAACAGAGGTTTGTTTTCTTGAAGCAGTTCCGCTGAAAATAACATCTTCCATTTTTGTTCCGCGAAGTGATTTCGCCGATTGTTCGCCAAGGACCCATTTTATCGCGTCCGTAATGTTTGTTTTTCCGCATCCGTTAGGACCTACAATTGCAGTAATGCCCTCTCCGAAAGTAAGAACAGTTCTGTCTGCAAATGATTTGAACCCGCCTAATTCAATTGTTTTTAAGTGCATTTTGTACCTTCCTTTTGTTATTTTCTTTTACCAAGATAACACCTTTTTTTACCATCTTTTAGCAATTATACAAAAAAAGAAAATTTTGTCAAGTAAAAAATGTGATATTAAAACTTTTTCTATTTTCTTAAAAATTTTTTATCCAATTCGTCTTTTGTGATTTTAATAATCGTTGGTCTTCCGTGAGGGCAGGTATAGGGATTTTCGCACTCAAATAATTCTTCCAAAAGTTTTATTGATTCCGTATCCGACAGTTTGTCGCCCGATTTTATGGCGGTTTTGCAGGCGGTTTTTATTATATCGTCAAGCAGCGTCGCGGATGTTTCGCTTATTTCCCCGACTTTTTTCCTTCTTATTATTTCATTGATTATATTTATAGCGGATGCTTCACCGAGAATAGCCGGCACGGACTTTAAGGCGAAAAAGTTTTTGCCGAATTCTTCCAGTTCAAAACCGATTTGCATCAGGCATTCCTTTAATCCGGAAAGTATATTAAATTCCTTCGGAGAGAGTTCAATGCTAATAGGTATAAGAAGATTTTGAATTTCCGGTTTTCGGGTGTCAGCATTTTTTCTGAATTTTTCATAAAGAATTTTTTCCTGTGCGGCGTGCTGGTCAACAATAAAAAGATTTTCATTTTCTTGCGCCAGTATGTATAATTCAAAAATTCTTCCGATGTATTGCAATGCCGGTTTTTTTTCTGAAAATTGTGATTGTATTTCTTTAGCGATATATTCGGTAGGTTGTGTTGAAATGTGTTCATCGGATTTTTGATATGGCGTAGTGTAGGAAATTTCAGGTATCGTTTCTTTTGTAATAATGTGATTCCGTATTGTCTGATAAATCACCGAATAAATTGCTCCTTCATCCTTAAATTTGATTTCCCTCTTCGTCGGATGAACATTTACATCAATTATATCCGGTTTGATTTCAAACGCTAAAAAAACCGCGGGGTTTTCGTTTCTCTGCAAAACTTCGCCATAACCGTTTTTAACGGCACTTAAAATCATTCTGGAGTTTATAGGTCTTTTATTAACCGACAGAAAAATTCTATTTCTGCTTGAAAATTTTATTTCGGGTTTGGATATAAAACCATAAATTGATATTTTTTCATGTTGCAGGTGCAGTTCAATAAGTTCATTAAGGAATTCATTCCCGAAAATTTGTGCGATGCGGATTTTCAAGTTGGTTGCCGGAGAATAAGAAAAAAGTTCTTTGCCGTCGGATGTTAAAGAAAATGCGACATGAAAATTGACCGCAGCGTAATCCGTTAAAATAGAAATTATTTTGTTTTTTTCGGTGTTGTCCGATTTAAGAAATTTCAGCCGTGCGGGAATATTCTGAAAAATGTTTTTTACCTCAACTGTTGTGCCGTCGGGACAACCTTTATCATGCAAATTTACAATTTTGCCGTCCTCAATTTCCAGCAAAAAACCTGTTTTTGTATCCGGCGGTTTTGTGGTGATTAACATTTGCGAAACGGATGCTATAGAAGGCAACGCTTCGCCCCTGAAACCCAGAGTATGGATTTTGTCCAAATCCGTTATGTCGGAAATTTTGCTTGTTGAGTGTCTTTCAATAGACAGAACCGCATCTTCTTTTGACATTCCGCAGCCGTCATCTGAAACGGATATGAGTTCCCTGCCGCTGTTTTTTATTTTAACCGTTATATTTTTTGCACCGGCATCCAGAGAGTTCTCAACAAGTTCTTTTACGACGGATGCGGGCCGCTCTATTACTTCGCCCGCAGCAATTTTGTTTATTAAATCCAATGATAGAACTTTTATCTTCATATTTTAATCACCGAGTGAGCAAGAAATTTTTGAATCCCACGCAGAGCGAGGGGTGTTGTTGAGCGGAACTTCACGGAGCACGGCTTACGCTATCTGCCGTGCGAGTGAGAGCCCGCCTGCAGAGGCGAGGCGGTTCCGCGAGACAATTCCCGAGCGATTTTTAATAATGTCCTTTTGCAATTCTCTGGCAGTGCTCAAAATAACTGCATCCATATCTACAAACCGGTATTTCGCCTAGAAGAATTCTTGTTTCGCAGGAGTCAAAATCATCAGCCATCTTATTTATCACATCAGCAAGTTCTTTTTTAAGATTCAAAAACTGAACACCTAAAATATAGGAGCCCTCTTTATTTTCGCATCGGACGACCTTACTTTTAACATTGTCAATTTTTAGGTCTTTTAAGTCAAAAGAAATTAAAATATTTTTACCGACGGCGAGCGGCGAAAAAGTTAAAAGCGCCATTCCACCCGCCGAAAGATTTGCCATAATCGCGGGACTTGATATTCCGGCTTTTGAACCTCGCGTGCGGATTAAAACCGGTTTTATCAGATGATATAGAACCGGAAATCTTTTGAATTTCCTTTTTTCAGCGTTGTTCACTTATTCTCCTTTTCCATTCGTAAATTTTTTGCAGTGCATCTAATGGTTTCATTCCGTCGGGATTGGTTTTTTCAATTTCATCAAGTACGGGTGATTTTGTAAGAATTTTTTCATCCGGCGGAATAAAAAGTTCCGGCTGTCGGGAATTTTTTTTATTGTAATTTTTCTCAAAAAAGGCAAGAAGTTCTTCCGACCTGTCAATCACTTTTTTTGGAAGTCCGGCAATTTTTGCTACATGTATCCCGTAGGATTTATCTGCACAGCCATCAACAATTTTGTGAAGAAAAAGAACATCCCCCTTCCATTCTTTAACCGCCACGCTTAAATTAATTATTTCATTGTGTATCTCGGCAAGTTCAGTCAGTTCAAAATAATGCGTTGCAAAAAGTACTTTGGCGCCGAGAGGTCTCAGATATTCAATCGTCGCCCATGCGATGGAAAGTCCGTCAAAAGTAGAAGTTCCCCTCCCGACCTCGTCAAGCAGAATAAAACTTTTTTTTGTAGCATTGTCCAAAATGTTTGAAACTTCTTTCATTTCAACCATAAATGTTGATTCGCCTTGTGTCAGACGGTCGGAAGCGCCTATTCTCGTAAATATGGAATCAACAATTCCGATTTCCGCTTCTTTTGCCGGCACAAAACTTCCCATTTGCGCCATGATAATAATAAGTGCCGTTTGTCGTAAATAAGTTGATTTGCCCGACATATTTGGTCCCGTTATTACGGCTATTCTTTTTTCGTTATCAAGTAGAATATCATTCGGTACGAATTGTCCGCCCAAAATTTTTCCTATAACAGGATGCCGTCCGTCTGTAATTTTTATAATTGATGTGGAATTTACGCTCGGTCTTATGTATCTGTTTTCGCAGGCAAGTTCCGCCAGTGCCGAAAACATATCTATTCCTGCGATTGCTTTTGCGTTGGTCTGTATTGTTTCAATATCCCGTATAATTTCCTGGCGGATTTTCAGGAATATTTCATATTCAAGTGCGGATATTTTTTCTTCCGCTCCGAAAATCATGGATTCTTTTTGCTTAAGGGCTTCGGTAATAAATCTTTCCCCGTTTGCGATGGTTTGTTTTCTTATATAATCTATCGGTACTTTGTCAAGATTGGCTTTTGTAATTTCAATAAAATATCCGAAGACAGAATTAAACCTTACCTTCAAGGATTGTATCTGTGTTCTTTGTTTTTCATCCGCTTCAAATTTTGCAATCCAGTCCTTTGCATTTCTTGAAATAAATTTTAGTTCATCAAGGTCGCCGTTGTATCCGGCTTTTATAAGTCCGCCTTCTTTAACGGTTGCCGGCGGCTCGTCCACTATTGATTTTTCAATAATATTTACAACTTCATCAACCGTTTTTAAGTCAGAAAAATAATTTTTTATAACCGATGAACTTCCGAGAAAATCGGAGGATTTAATCGTCTCCGAGATTTTGTTTTTTATCTGAGGTATCACCATTAAACTTTTTTTAAGAGCAACCAAATCCCTTCCGTTTGCCGTCTGTGCAGAGATTCTTGAAAGCAACCGTTCTATATCCTGACAGTTTTTTAATATCTCCCGAATTTCCATCCGCAAAAGCCCGTTTGAGATAAAAAACTCAACTGCATCCTGTCTTTCAGAAATATTTTTTATATCCAGTAGCGGCTCAAGAATGGATTTTCTTAAAAGCCGCGCACCCATTGATGTAACCGTTTTGTCCATTATTTCAAAAAGTGAACCGATTCTTGTTCCCGAAGAAATGCCTTCTACAAGTTCAAGATTTTTTATTACCAATTCGTCCACAGATAAAAAATCATTGTCGGTAATTTTCCTGATTTTCCGTATATTAGTTAATACATCTGGTTGTGTTTTTTCTATGTAAAAAATAATCGCCGAACATGCAATTTTAGTATTTTCATTTTCCGCCTCGTCCAGTTCAAACTTTAATAAAGTATCTTTGGCAATTTCCGGCGAAAAGGTTATATCGTCTATAAAAGTCAGGATTGTTTTTTCTTTTTTTATTGTTTTTATAAGATTTATATTTTCCTGTTCGGATTTGGGAAGAATTATTTCCGAAGGAGTGTATTTTGATAGTTGCATATTTAATTTTCTATAGTGTTGGTCATCGGAGATTGACAGGTTGTAAAAATCGCCGGTTGAAACATCAATAAAGGCAATCGCAAAATCTAAATTATTTGGGTAAATCGCGCATAAAAAATTATTTATTTTTGCTTCAAGCAGGTTTTCTTCCAAAACGGTGCCTGATGTGATAACCCTGACAACCTCTCTTTTTACAAGTCCTTTTGATTTTGACGGGTCTTCCATCTGTTCGCATATTGCGACACTAAAGCCCTCTTTTAGCAGTCGGGCGACATAGTATTTATAGGAGTGATAAGGAATTCCGCACATCGGCATATTCTGACGGGACGTAAGCGTTAGCCGTAAAACCTTGGAGGCTGTTTTAGCATCGTCGTTAAACATTTCGTAAAAATCGCCGAGTCGGAAAAACAAAATTGATTCCTTATGATTATTTTTTATTTGCTGATACTGGTTCATTAGGGGAGTGAGTTTTGACATATAAAGATTTAAGTAATTTACCGCAGAGACGCAGAGAACACAGAGAAAAGCAAAAAAAGTTTTAATTCTCCGTGGAGTTCTCCGCGAACTCTGTGCCTCTGCGGTTTATCTTGCCGCTATTATAAAAAATTGCGTTTAATCTTGCAAGGCGTTCCTTTTTGATTTCTGACTTCACATCGTCTTTCATACTAAATGCTTTCGTATTTTCTCTCGGTGAATACTTAAAAGTGAATGCCGATTTGATGCCAGTTTTTTTTATGATATCCAGTGTCTGCTGAAAATCTTTTTCTGTCTCGGAGGGAAATCCGACAATTATATCGGTTGTAATTGTTACGCCGGGTATTTTTTTTCTGAGTTTTTTAATAATTTTCAGATATTTTTCTCGGGTATATTTTCTATTCATAAGTTTAAGAATTCTATTTGAGCCGGACTGTATCGGAAGATGAATTTGCCGTGCGACCTTTTTACATGAAGCGATTGCGTTGATGATTTTATCGGACATATCTTTTGGATGACTGGTCATAAAACCAATTTTTTTTATTTGAGGAATTTTATTAAGTTCAATCAGTAAATCGGAAAAATCAAACGAACCTACTTTGTAACTATTTACATTTTGCCCGAGCAGGGTTATTTCGCTTTTGCCCTGTGAAATAAGTTTTTTTACATCGGCAAGTATTTCTTTTTTAGGTCTTGATATTTCTTTTCCCCGCACGGACGGAACTACGCAGTATGAACAAAAATTAGAACAGCCTTTAGTAATAGTTATAAATTCTGTTCCTGAGTTTTTGTAGCCTCCGACTTTAGTCGGAAGTTTGGTTTTTGGTTTTTTCGGCGTTATGTCAACGGCATCCTTTACTATTTCAGAAAAATTTTCTATTTCTGTTGCGGGAATTATTTTATCAATGTAAGGGAATTTTTCTTTTAGTTTTTCTTTCAGCCGTGAAGCGGCGCAACCGGCAACAATAATTTTTAATTTTTTATTTTTAATTTTTAATTGTTTCAGTTGTCCTATAAAAGACAACGCTCTCTCTTCGGCGTGCTGTCTAACTGTGCAGGTGTTAACAACGATTATGCCGGCTTTGTGTATATCGTTACATCTTTCATAACCCGCATTGTTCAGTTTTTCGGACATAAAATCCGAATCGGCAACATTCATCTGACAACCGAAAGTTCTAATGAAAAATGTTTTATTCAAATTATTTTTGTTTGAAGGATAGTAAAATAGATGATACGGAAAAATACATAAAACCGAACTGGAAAAGCAAAATTAAGGGTGTAAGAAAATATAGCCGCGCTCTTATCGTGAGATAAAATAAAACGGTGAAATAGAGCGCCATAAAGAGTTCCAGATAGAGAATTAGATTTTTTTTTGATTTATATTTTATAGCATTCAGTTTTGCGGTTTTACCGGTCATACCGCATTTCGGAGTTCTCACAAATTCGGATTTGTGTCCGCAGATGCCCTCTAATACGCAGTTGGAATTATTTATGGCTAGCCCTATTCCTGCCGACATCAGAAACGGAATATATTTTATAGAATCCCAAGAACTGTATCCGAGTTCTTTCTGTGATGTGTAGTAAAAATATGCGATTGAAAAGGTCCCGAGTAAAAATATGGGAATGTCAATTATAAAAAGATTTGTATTGTTTGTGTTCAGTCGCACCAGAATTGCCGGAAGAAGTACAAGTGATACAACCATAAGAAATAAATAAGAGAAATTGCTTGACAGATGAAATATCGCTTCAATTTTAACTTTTAAGGGCGAGTCGCTTTTTAGTATTTTGCCGAGTAGTTTTTTTGCTACCTGTATCGTTCCTTTCGCCCATCTTCCCTGCTGGGTTTTGAAAGCGTTGACATCAATTGGCAGTTCTGCCGGAATTACGACATCCGGAACAAAAATAAATTTCCAACCCTTAATCTGCGCCCTGTAGGACAAATCCATATCTTCGGTGAGAGTATCTCCCTGCCACCCTCCCGCCGACTCTATTGTCTTTTTCCGCCATATTCCTGCAGTGCCGTTAAAATTAAAAAATCTTCCCGAGCGGTTTCTTGCGGTATGTTCAATTAAGAAATGTCCGTCTAAAATTATCGCTTGTATTTTTGTCAAAAGCGAATATTTTCTGTTTGAATGTCCCCATCTCGCTTGAGCCATTCCTATTGACTTTTCAGTAAAATAAGGCATAAGTTTTTTCAGAAAATCCGGTTTCGGGACGAAATCTGCGTCAAAGATGGCTATGAATTCTCCGGTTGCTTTTGCCATACCGTTCTGCAATGCGCCCGCCTTAAAACCGGTTCTGTTGTTTCTGTGAATATAAAAAATGTTGATATTTTCTTTTTTGAATTTTTCCACCGACTCTTTTGCGATTTTTTGCGTCTCATCGGTGGAATCATCAAGGACCTGAATTTCCAGTTTGTCTTTCGGGTAATCCAATTTTACAATATTTTCTATTAAACGCGATACGACATTAAGTTCATTAAAAACAGGAAGTTGCACGGTTACGACGGGATAGGGGTTGACCAGCGGTTTTGTTTCGGGCGTTACCTTTTTATATTTTTTGTAAAAATATATGAGAAAATATCTGTGACTTCCGAAGATTATTAGTCCCGATAAAGATGCGAAATAGATAACAAGAAGAATGTTGTTTGCTGTCATAAATTATTCGCTTCGCGAATAACACGGAACTGACACGGAAGTGGGCGGATAAATCCGCCCCCTACACTGAACTGACGCGGAACTGTTCTGTGCCTGCCTACCGTCAGGCAGGTCTGTTCTGTGTCTTGTTCCGCTTCTGTTCCGTGTTCTTTATTTATCGAATTTTGGCTGACAATTGATGCAGTATCGTGCATGCGGCATCGCTTTAAGTCGTTCCAACGGAATTTTTGCCGAACAGTTTTCACAAAGTCCGTATCTGCCTGCTTCAATTTTTTTTAATGCCGAATCAATTAAATTGAGCATTATTTTTTCATTATCGCTTAATCCGAATGTGAGTTCTTTTTCTTCGCTGTCACCGGCAGCGTCAACTTCATCACCGACATTAGGTTCGTGCAAGTCCTTTTCTTGCTTGTCTTTTACAGTTTTTAATAAATCATTTTTTTTCGCAATGAGAATTTTTTTCAGTTCAATTAAATCCTTTGCATTCATTTTCCCCTCCATAAAAACCACAGAACTGACACAGAACTCTACACGGAACTGGCACGGAATTATTCAGTGTCTGTTCCGTGTCTTGTTCCGCTTCTGTTCCGTGTTCTTTATTTTATAACCTTTATCGTTTTTAATGTATCAGTTTCCTGTCCGCTGATTCTTATATCCTTTGACGAAAGTTCAAAAAGATAATCGCAAATTTCTTTTGTTATTCTTTCTCCGGGAATAAGAATGGGAATTCCGGGAGGATAGGGTGTCAGCGTCTGGGCGGATATATGTCCTGCTGCCTTGTTTAACGAAACCCGCTTTGATGCTTTCTGAAAGAAAACATCCCGGGGAGTCATTACCATTTCGGTTGTCAATGACGGCAGGTTCAGATTCCAATTTTTTTCAATGCCGTGATATTTGATATCTATATCTTCTAATGCGTTCACTAATTTTTGCACATCCGCCCTTGTCGAGCCGATTCCCATAATCGCAATAAGATTAAAAAGGTCGGCGCAGTCAACCTGTATATTATATTGTTTGTTAAGTAAATCCTCTATTTCCAATCCTGATAATCCGGTTTTTGTAACATTCACGGTAAGTTTTGTGACATCAAGGTCATAGCCCCGCGAACGAATATCTTCTCTTGTAAAACAGAAAAAATTTTTGAGACGGTTTATTTTTTTTCTGCCGTACTCCGCAGCGTCTATTATTTCTCCCAAAAGTTTTTCACCGTGCAGGACGGCTTGTCTTCTCGCTAAATCAATTGACGCTAAAGTAAGATAGTTAGGGCTGGTCGTTTGCAGCATTGATACGACTTTTTTGACACGGTTGAAGTCAATTCTGTCGGAATTGATATGAAGAACCGAGCCCTGTGAAATTGCCGATAAAATCTTATGCACCGACTGAACAACCATATCGGCATCCGCTTCAACGGCAGAGATGGGAAAGTCGCGATGGAATCTCAAATGCGGACCGTGTGCCTCATCAACCAAAAGAAGTTTGTTGTTTTTGTGACAGATATTTGCGATTTCAAGAAGGTCGCTTGTTACTCCGTTATATGTGGGACTGGTGATAAATACTGCTTTTGCTTCCGGAAATTTTTTGATTGCCTCATCTATCTGGTCGGGTTCCGCATCAAGAATTATGTCAAGATTCTGGTCTATTTTAGGTTGCAACCATATCGGCCAAAGTCCCGCCAGAATTATTCCGCCCAAAACGGACTTATGAATATTTCTTGAAAGAATTATGGAATCACCGGACTTGCATGCGGATAAAAACATCGCCTGATTACCGGACGAGGAACCGTTAACGAGGAACAATGACTGTTCAACCCCATATGCTTTTGCCATAAGTTCCTGCGCCTGTTTTATACATTTTGTCGGGTCGTGCAGTGAATCAACATCCGGAAAAACGGTTACATCAAAATAATATACATTTTTTCCGGTAAATGATAAAAGTTTTTTATCTATGCTTCTTCCGTTTTTGTGTCCGGGTGTATGAAAAGAAACCATCCGCTTTTTAGCGTGGTTATAGACCGCTTCAAATAATGGCGCTGCGTCTTGCTTTGTTTTCATATATTTTACTTGTCAAATAGAATATAAAATTTTATAAAGTTTGTCAAGGTTTTTTATTATTTTTTTATTTTATTCAAACTTCCCGTTCTGTATCCCTCCAAATCAAGCGTAATATATGAGTAGTTATATTTTTTTAGGACAGCAACTATTTTTTTATGAATGTTGTTTTTGAATATTTTGCTTAACTGATTTTTATCAATTTCTATTCTTGCTGTATCTTTATAATCCCGTAGACGCAGATTTTTTAATTGCAGTTTCCTTAATTCATTTTCCGCATCATTTATTTTTTTTAATTTCTCCGATGTAATTTTGTGCCCGTAAGGAAATCTCGATGCTAAGCATGGCGATGCCTCTTTATTCCATGTCGGAAGTTTCATTTTTTTTGAAAGCAATCTTATGTCATTTTTAGAAAGTTCGGCTTCCAAAAGCGGATGTTTGATATTCCATTTTTCAGCCGCTTTCATTCCGGGACGGTAATCATTTCTGTCGGAATAATTGGTCCCATCGCAGATGATTTTTATTTTCTCTTTTTTTGCAAGTTCCGCCAGCCGTCCGAAAAGTTCGTCTTTACACCAGTAACACCTGTCCGGCGTATTGCGTACGAA
>PEVQ01000127.1 GCA_002780205.1 Elusimicrobia bacterium CG06_land_8_20_14_3_00_38_11 | reverse complement strand
ACAGAACCTAACGGCAATTAAAAATGTAAAAACTTGTCCCGCTTTAGCGGGATTTAAAATTAAAAATTAAAATCCTGTTAATCCTGTCAAAACTAAAAAAAGATTCTTCGCTACGCTCAGAATGACATCAACAAAAAATATCTTTTTCATAACTGATACAATCATACAAAATTAAAAAAACTTTGTCAAAGGACTTTTTTTTAATAACTCGCCTTCGGATGTTTTTCCCGCCAGTCCTGATGAATAGCAATTATGAGTGTAATAACTATAAATAAAATTACACCCATACCGGCAATATAAAAATTATCCATTTATTCACCTCCGCGATCTATAAATATTGAATACACAAAACATACTATTGAAATAATTAAGCCGAATATAAACTTGTTTTTAGAAAAATTTGTCGGTGACGCCCATTGACCGAGAACAATAATTGCTAAAAATAATTTACCAATGTCAGCAACGATTTTTCCTAAATTTTCCCTTTGCCCCTATAAAGGGACTTCCTTCGGTCGCTTTTTTGTTAATTTCATTTGCGGTTTCAATATAACATAAATTATGCGTTCTATCAAGTACTTTTTGTCATTTTCTCATTTAACTAAATGATTAAATGACTTCTTATACTTCCGCTAAATCCAGTTTTTGCAGATTTTGATTTTTAACAAGACGACCGACTAATGCCGGTTCGTTTTGGATAATTTCAATAGCGAGTTGTTTCGCCTGTTGTATTATGGCATAATCGGTTAAGATATTTCCGATATTAAATTCGGGGATACCTGATTGGTCGGTCCCGAAAAACTCGCCGGGCCCGCGAAGTTTCAAATCCTCTTCCGCAATTTTAAAGCCGTCGGTCGTTTTTGTAAGAACATCTAATCGTGTTTTTGCATTTTCGGTTTTTGCATCGCCGATGAGAATACAGTGTGATTCTTTATCGCTTCGTCCTACCCTTCCGCGAAGTTGGTGCAAAGTTGAAAGTCCGTATCTTTCGGCATGTTCAATAACCATAACGGTTGCGTTTGAAATGTCAATCCCCGATTCAATTACCGTCGTAGAAATAAGTATTTGATATTTTTTTTTAGCAAAATCCGACATAATTTTGTCTTTTTCTTCCGGCTTCATTCTTCCGTAGATAAGTCCGACGGAAAAATCCTTAAACTCCGTCAGCCGAAGATTTTCCGCTTCTTTTATCGCAGATTTTAATTGCAGTTTTTCCGACTCATCAACCAGCGGATAAACGATAAACGCCTGCTCGCCTTGCACAATTTTTTCTCTTATAAAATTATACGCATTTTTGTCCGACATTTCAAGTGTTTTTATCGGAATGCGTCCCGGCGGAAGTTCTTTTATCGTAGAAATGTCTAAGTCGCCGTAAAGGGTTAGTCCGAGCGTTCTTGGAATAGGGGTTGCCGACATCAGCAGAAAATCGGCGTTTTTGAATTTTGTTTTTCTTCTCATTTTTAACCGCTGTTCTACGCCGAATCGGTGCTGTTCGTCAATAACAACCAAAGAAAGATTTTTGAATTTTATATCCTCTTCAAGTAAAGTGTGGGTGCCTATTATTATGTTTGCAGTGCCGTCTGCGATTTTTTGTTTAGTATCTTTTTTTTCTTTCCGGGACATTTGTCCCACAATGAATCCGACTTCAATATCTAATTTTTTAAGAAGTTTTTTAATTGTCAAAAAATGCTGTTCGGCGAGAATTTCCGTAGGGGCAAGAAGTACCGACTGAAAACCCGACTCAACTGCCAACAGCATCGCAGATAATGCAACTACCGTTTTACCGCTTCCCACATCTCCCTGCAAAAGACGGTTCATCGGTTTTTCCGAAAGCATATCATCAAAAATTTCGTTGATGACATTTTTTTGCGCTGCGGTTAATTCAAACGGCAGATTCGCTTTGAAAGGAGTCAGAAGTTTTTTTGTGAGAGTATACTTAAATTCTTTTTTTTCATATTTGCGCTTCTGCTTCAAAAACTCAAGTTTCAACTGAAAGTCAAGAAATTCGTCAAACGCCAGCCGATTTTTTGCCTTGTCCCTGTCGGTAAATGTTTCGGGAAAATGTATGTTTTGCACGGCATATTTTATACCAGCTAGTTCGTATTTTTTCAGATATTTTTCAGGTATAATTTCTGCGATACTGTCCATATATTTTTCAATAGAGCGTTTTATGATTGTTCTTAAAAACTTATTGGTAAAATTTTTCGTAAGAGGATAAACCGGAACGATTCTATTAGCGTTTATAAGATTTTTTTCATCGCCCGTGATAACTTCGTATTCCTGGACATTGATTGTTTTTTCCCAGAAATCGCCGCTGACAGTCCCTGTCACAAATATATCACATCCTTTTAGAATTTCTTTTTTTAATGTTCCGAGCACATCATAACTTCTTGTGTATCGTCTTAGCCAGATTAAATTTAACGTGCCGCTTGAGTCCTTAATTTTTGACTTAAATGCAACCAAATATCTGCCACGCCATTCGGTTGAAACATTCTCAACTTTTCCGCGGACAGTTGCTCTTTCACCGCCTTTGAGTTCAGATATTTTTTTCGGGTGCGCCCTGTCCTCCCATTCGCGAGGAAAATAATATAATAAATCTTTTACGGATTTTATTTTTAAATACTGCTCCAGTTTTTGTGCAGTTTTTCCGCCCACACCTTTTATGTATTGAACCGAAATGTTTTCTATTGACATTTTTTTATATTTTTGTATACTAAACACAGATTACATGGATTTATAATTATTGATACTTTCTCATTTAACTAAATGATTAAATGACTTTTTCAACTTTTTGGGGGTAAATATGGCATTCAAATGTGTTATATGCGGAAAAAAAACAAAATCGGGACACCGTGTCAGTCACTCAAACAGAAAAAGCAACAGAAAATTCAAGCCGAATCTTCAGAAAATCAGAATTGTTCTTGACGGTAAAACACGCACTGCGTACAACTATGTTTGCACAAAATGCATCAAATCCAATCTAGTAACAAAAGCAATCTAACCGATACTTGATTACAGCAATACAAGAACGATTACGGCGACAGGGTATAGATTTTATCGCTGGTATCTGCCGCTATATCGCTGTCATCAAGATTGCTTAAAAAGACATGCTTAATGAAAAGGTGTAGTCGGTAACTTTGCTTTTGCCGGTATTTTCAAGTTGATATAATTTCGCCGCGAAATCAATAATCCATTTTTTTAGTTCGTAGCCGCCTCCGAAAGTCAGCGACTTTTTGTCAGAATTGTTAAAAAACTTTTCGGAAATTATGCCCTGCCTGAAAAAAACATGTTTTGCGAGCGTCTGTTGAAGTCCGCCATGGTAGAACTCTTTTTTTATTGAGGCGATATTTTCATAATCAAAGGACATCAAAAGCCAATCGGCAGGTTTTACAGACAGTCCCGCCCGTATATGTGATTTAATAATGTTTCGCTTGTAATCAGTCCACCAGATATAGCCGGGTGAGTTTTCAATGGAGAAACCTAACTTTACAAATTTGTATGCGGTATAAAGCAATCCGAAATCAACTGCTATTCCGTTTCCGTCGGATATGTTCGCCGTCGGATTTATTAAGTCAGTTACTCCGAGATGTGCGGAAATATAATTAATATTTATACCCAATTGCATTTTGTTTGTATATTGCGATGCCGAAGAGAAAGTATATTTATTAGCCCGTAGTTCTATTTTTTTAACTTCAAAAACCGACGAATAATCGGAAATAGGTCTGAATGAAAATGCGCTTTTAGAGTTGGCAAATCCGATGAAAATAAGTTTTTTCCCTTGAAGTGAATCCCCGGCAAAAAGTTCGTCATCGGAAGCGTCAGTTTTATGAGATGTATTTATACAGGTTGTGAAATATTTCCCTTCAAGCTGTTTCAGTCCCGCGGGATTCCAATATGATACGGATGCATTATCGCACACTGCAGAAAAGGATTCGCCCATAGAGATTGCTTTTGCATCAACAGGTTTTCCGTCAAAAATAAAATCTGGTAAAGAAATCTTCTGTTTGGCGAAACACGGACTAACACAGATGACAGTTGCCATAGCAACTGTCATGCTGAACGAAGTGAAGCATCTCAAGAACGAGATTCTTCGCTGACGCTCAGAATGACAGATAAGTCCCGATAAAACTTTTTTCATAATATCTCCGTTTCGTTTTATAAAAAGTCAGGTAATATCCTGCAGTTCATAAAGTTGTTTATACAGAGTAGATTTTTCTATGAGTTCAGAATGTGTTCCTATGGCGACTATTTTTCCT
>PEVQ01000083.1 GCA_002780205.1 Elusimicrobia bacterium CG06_land_8_20_14_3_00_38_11 | reverse complement strand
GGTCTATAGATGCTGAATCAAGTTCAGCATGACACCATCTTCCATGTAAAGTATATTCCGCTCTTGTTAGTATTACGTAAAAAAATGATTATTTTAATTTTGTTTTTATCTTTTTTACTCGGCGCAATTCCAAATGCATATTTAATTGCAAAAATTTTTTACGGAATTGACATCCGAAATTACGGCAGCGGAAATCCCGGCGCTACTAATGTCTGGCGAATAACCGGTAAAATTCCCGCAGCAATTACATTTTTGTTTGATGTTCTAAAGGGGTTTATACCGGTATTTATCAGTAAAAAAATATTCCCGGAACCGTCATTAACATATCCAATGCTGGCAGGTTTTTGCGCCGTTGCCGGACATATCTGGACTCCGTTTTTGAAATTCAAAGGCGGAAAGGGCGTCGCAACCGGATGTGGGGTTTTTTTAGGATTGTCTCCGTTGTCCGCCATTTTTTCTTTGATTGTTTTCTTGGTTGTTCTTTTAATAACAAAATATGTAGCACTCGGCTCAATAACAGCAGCGATATCGCTTCCGATTTTTTTATATTTTTTTAACGAGCCGGTTATACCAAAATATGTGTCTATCATTCTTGCGATAATCGTCGTGTTACGACATAAATCAAACATTAAAAAAATTATTACGAAAACTTGAAGATTGAGAGAATAATATACCATGAAGTACGAAATAAAAAATTAAGTCATCTGACAGGATTTACAGGATAAAAATCAGATATCAAAATCCTGTTAATCATGTCAAAGAAATAACAATAAAATCTGCGTAATCTGCGTTCAAAAAAATGAAAATTGCGGTAATCGGTGCAGGGGCTTGGGGTACAACACTTGCCCAGCATCTTATTAAAAACGGGCATCAGATAACGCTGTGGGAATTTGATAAATCGCGGCTGGAATACTTAAAAACCCGGCGACACCCTTTGTTTTTTCATCATGTTAACTTAGATAAAAATATCCTTCTCACAAACGCTCTCGCACAAGCAGTCACAAAAAAAGATATAATAGTTCTCGCTGTCCCGTCTCAAACGATGCGGGACACGTCAAAAAAAATTAAAAGATACATAGATAAAAATCAAATTTTCGTTATAGTAAGTAAAGGCATAGAAATAAAAACAGGAAAACTTTTATCGGAAGTTATCAGGGAAGAACTCAATTTAATTGCTCCAAAAAATATCACGGCGCTGTCGGGTCCGAGTTTTGCAAAAGAGGTTGTTCGGGGACTTCCGACGACAATGGTTTCGGCGGGGGATAAAAAAAATTCGGAAATAATTCAGAAAATATTCTCTGCGCCGAATTTGAGAATTTATACAAATTCCGATATTATCGGAGTTGAAGTAGGCGGGGCAGTAAAAAACGTAATCGCAATCGCCGCGGGCATCGCTTACGGGATGGGACTTGGTGATAACACCGCCGCTGCAATAATAACCCGCGGACTGGTTGAGGTAGCACGTCTCGGAATAAAACTCGGAGCGAAAAAGGAGACATTTGCAGGACTTACCGGTATGGGTGATTTAGTTATGACGGCATTTTCTAAAAATTCCAGAAACAGAAATTTCGGAGAACTGATAGGGTCGGGCGTTATGGTGAAAAATGCTTCAAGAAAAATAGGAATGGTTGTTGAGGGTATTCCGACCACCGAAGCCGTTATAAAACTCTCAAAAAAATTAAAAATTGAAATGCCGATAACAAACGAAGTTCATAAAATAATTTTTGAAAATAAAAATCCAAAAAGTGCAATTTTGTCGCTTATGATGAGAAACACTAAACCGGAATAAAAAACGATTACAGTGATAAAAGATAGATTACAGTGATACACAATACTATCGTTGACATCGTATATTTTATCGCCGTAATCAATACCGAGCATAGCGAGGTATTTTATGGACAAAAAAGAAATTATTGAACAATTGTCAAAAAGAACCTGTTGCAAAAAAGAGGCCGCGGATGCGTTTGAAGAATTTTTGCTGGCGGTAAAAAAATCGCTTTTCAAAGGAGAAAAGGTTCATCTTAAGGGCATCGGAACGCTTTATACAAAAATGAGAAAAGAACGCCGGGTGAGAAATCCTAAAACAAAAGAGATAATAAAAATTATGCCGAAAAGAGTCATACGATTCAAGGCGTCGGAAGTACCATTAGAATAGTCGTAAACCGATGATGCGCTAATATGCTGATAAGATGATACGGAACGACTTAACTAACATATCAACATATCATCTTATCACCGTATCAACATAGATATGGATATAGACGATAAAAATTATTTTTCAATCGGAGAGGCGGAAAAATTGACCGGTGTTAAGCCGTATATTTTACGATATTGGGAACAGGAATTCCGCATTTTAAGGCCTGCAAGACGAACATCCGGTCAACGAAAATACACGAGACAGGACATCGGTCTTATATTGAAAATTAAGGAACTGCTTTATACGAAGGGACTGACAATTTTAGGCGCTAAAAAATTTTTAATAGAAGAAAAAAGAAAAAGAAAAAAGCAGCCGGAGTTGGAATTCACAATAGAGGCACAGTCGGTTGATTTGCTTAAAAAAACAAAAAAAGAACTGGAAATAATTTTGGATTTATTAAAATGACACTGTTGAAAAAGTTCAACAGTGTCACCCCGAATTTATTTCGGGGTCTCGGCTCTTGTCGGTGAATGAGATGCTGAAACAAGTTCAGCATGACAAATGTGGGGGTTTTTCAACAATCTTAAAATGATGGATGATTTTGAAAAATTGCGGTGTCAGATGGTAGAAACGCAGATTCTTGCACGGGGAATTTCCGATAAAAAAGTAATTGACGCAATGCTGAAAATCCCTCGTGAAAAGTTCATTGAAGAAAAGTTTTACTCTCAGGCATACAGCGACCATCCGCTGCCGATTGGAGAAGGGCAAACGATTTCACAACCGTTCATCGTCGCACTGATGACAGAGTTGCTTAATCTTACGGGGAATGAAAAAGTTTTGGAAATCGGGACCGGGTCCGGTTATCAGACGGCAATTTTGGCGGAACTCTCAAAAAAGGTCTATACTGTTGAAAGAATACCGACGCTTTTTAAGAATGCTAAAAATATACTCGCGGAAATGGGCTACAAAAATATTTTTCTGTTCAATTTAGACGGCACGGAGGGATTGAAAGAACATTCGCCTTTTGATAGAATCATCTTAACAGCGGCATCCGACAAAATTCCACAACCGCTCGTAGAACAACTGAAAGAATCCGGAAAGTTGATAATTCCGATAGGAGACAGATTTTCACAGGAACTGCTTGTAGCGGATAAAATAAACGGCAAACTTGAAATAAAAAATTACGGCGGGGTAACTTTCGTTCCACTAATCGGAAAATTTGGAGTGAGTGAGTGAATCTAATACGAAAACTTTATGACTGGGTTTTGTCATTAACAGAATCAAAACATTCAAACTGGGCGTTGTTTTTCTTGGCATTTGCGGAGTCATCATTTTTTCCGATACCGCCGGATGTGCTTTTGATAGCGCTTTCAATAGGCAAACCCGCTAAATCATTTTTTTATGCGACTATTTCAACCGTCGGTAGCGTGCTTGGCGGAATTTTCGGGTATTTTATCGGTTACGGTATTTGGGAGATGGTGAAGGGATTTTTTTTCAGATATGTTTTCAGCGAGCAGATTTTTCTGAAAGTTCAGGAATTGTATCAGCACAACGCATTCTTGGCGGTATTCACGGCGGGTTTCACTCCGATTCCCTACAAGGTCTTCACCATCGCAGGAGGAGTGTGTCAGATAGGATTGCCGGTTCTTATTTTTGCCGCCGCATTATCCCGTTCGGCAAGATTTTTCCTTGTTGCCGGTTTGATATGGAAATTCGGAGAAAAAGTAAAAATTTTTATTGACAAATATTTTAATTTGCTTACAATGGTATTTACTGTTCTTTTAATCGGCGGATTTTTACTCTTAAAAAAAGTTTTTTGATTTAACTAATCACTAATTCTCTGTCGTATAAACTAATTCTCTGTTTTACCGGGGTGTGGCCCAGTGGTAGGGCACTCGCTTGGGGTGCGAGTTGTCGCAGGTTCGAGTCCTGTCACCCCGAATAACGGCAATTACAAATTAAAAATTAAAAATTAAAAATGCTTTTAACCCCAATTTTACATTTTACATTTTACATTTTTACTACTCAGAGCGGAATATACTTTAC
>PEVQ01000167.1 GCA_002780205.1 Elusimicrobia bacterium CG06_land_8_20_14_3_00_38_11 | reverse complement strand
GCGGAATTATCGTCTTATAAACCTTGTCGCCGAAATATTTTTTTATCTCCTCAATAACCTGTCCGGAAAGATTTATTCTCGCATCATACATAGTCAGCAAAACCCCTTCAACATATAAACCGGAGTTCAGATTTTTTTTGAGGATGTCAATCAATTTCAAAAGTTGCCCGAGACCTTCCAGGGCATAGTACTCGCATTGAATAGGAATTATAACGGAATGTGCAGCGGTCAAAGCATTTACGGTTAAAAGACCCAAAGACGGCGGGCAATCAATTATGATGTAGTCATAGACCTTTTCAAATTTCGCCAGTGCGGTTTTCAGCCGTGTCTCCCTCGCTAGCATATTTACAAGTTCAATTTCCGCGCCCACCAAATCAAGTCCGGATGGCACAATTTCACACCACTCAATGTCCGTCGGAAGAATTGTGTCTTCAAGCAGTTTATCATCAATCAAAACATTGTAAATACTTGCCGAAACTTCATCCTTTTTAATTCCGAATCCGCTGGTGGAATTTGCCTGCGGGTCCATATCAATGAGAAGCGTTTCGTAGGAAAGCAGTGCCAGTGACGCCGATAGATTTATTGCGGTCGTAGTTTTCCCCACCCCGCCTTTTTGATTTGCAATAACGATAATTTTACTCATAATTTTTAATCAGTTCCCTTCAGATGCTTTTCAAAAAAATTTCATATATCGTCGGTAGCAGAAATTTCCGTTGTCGGAATGTCTCCGTCCCTTCATGTACCACAACGACCATTGGCGTTGCGTTTTGCCATTCGCTGAAGTAATTTGTTAGATTTCATTTATTATGCTTACTGCATGACAAGCAAAAAATATCTTATTTTGCTTATATTCCTTTACCCATGTTGGATTTTCAATTACTACCCGATTTACTTCGGGATATCTCTTGAGTAAATCTTTCGTTTGGAACATTCCAGATACTCGAGACATAGCTGTTTTTGCCGGTAATCTCAATTTTATATGTTGACCTGACCAACAAGATTTTTTGATAACATATTCAGCTTTTTTCCCAGCAGTTATGACAATTTTAGGTCGTAATATCAATAAAAACTCTTTTCAAATGCGGGCTGAACGATCCATTAAAAACTTAGATGGATTAATATTTGCAGTATTACTTCGCTGAGACCACAAGACAGCATTAGATACTGCCGTATAGCAAGCTTTAACTTTTAATGCGGATTCTATAGCTAATTTCAATGAACCATCATCCCAAGGTTGTATCATTGCTTTATTTTCTGTTTTTACTGCATAATATAATCTTTCAATTTTTTGCTTTCTATTTATAGCCTTTAAAATTGCAACATAATCATCATTTGATTTAGCTAAATTTTGTGCCTCAGCTAATACCAACACACCATTCCATTTATCAGGAATATAAGGGATATATGGTTCTTGAAAGACAGCACCCTCATTGACAGCAAGTATTCCGTTTTCGCATATCCCTGTCAATCGTTTTTTCAAATTGTTTTTATCCATTTTTTTTATGTATGTCTAACAATGTATTAGATGATACAAGAATTATTTAAAATGTCAAGCGAAAAATGCAGGATTGTTTCACGTGAAACAATTACTGTCTCCAATAACAAATAATATCAAACGGTAAGGTCGTAGACATTTTTGACTTTTAGTATCTTTGTTTTTATAAGAGCGACCGCTTCTTGTCCGGATGGAAAAATAACCCTGCCGTCAATTTCCGGCGATTGAAATTCGCTATGACCGTATTTTCCGCCGTCAATTAATACTTCAAAAGTTTTTCCGACCCGCTCTTTGTTTTTCAAAAATGTTATTTTTTGCTGTGCCTCCATTATTTTATTCAAGCGTTCTTTTTTGATTTTTTCCGGTATATTATCTCTCAATCCGGTTTCTTTTTCCTGTGAATAAACAAATCCGCCAAGCCAGTCAAATTCTAATTTTTTAATATCATTCAAGAGTTTAACAAAACTTTTCTCCGTCTCACCTGGAAATCCGACCATAACAGTTGTCCGAAGCGCTATATTAGGAACTTTTTTTCTTAATTTTTCAATAGTTGAAAAAATAGTTTTTGCCGGCGGCCTTCCCATTTTTTTTAAGACATTGTCATCGGTGTGCTGAATGGGAATATCAACATATTTGCAGACCTTTTCATTCTCGGCAATTTCAGAAATCAATTCATCCGTAAAATGCGCAGGGTGAGTATAAAGCAGGCGAATCCACCGCGAACCGTCAATTTCGGCAATTTTTTTAAGAAGTGAAGCGAGCATCAATTTCCCGCCATAGATGTCAATTCCGTACATTGTAGTGTCCTGTGCGGTAAGGAGCACCTCTTTTCTGCCGGATTTTACTGCATTTTCAACATCGGTTAAAATATGTTCCATTTTTCTGCTTCTGAAATTTCCGCGAAGTTGCGGTATGATACAATAACTGCACCTGTTGTCGCACCCGTCTGCGATTTTTATGTATGCGTAACTTTTCGGCGTTGAAAATAGTTTTGGTTCGTCGGAAATTATGAAATGCGGAATGGTTATTGCAGCAATTTTTGTAGCAGCACCCTTAAGGGTGCTTAATGTATCGCAGATTTTATTAAAATCGGAACTTCCGAGAATTGCGTCAATTTTCGGGAATTTTTGAAGTAATGCAGATTTTTCATATTGAGGCAGGCATCCGCAAACAACAAGTTTTTGGTGTTGGAACTTGCTTTTTGATATTTGATTTATCGTATTATACGCCTCTTTTCTCGCGCTATCAATGAAAGCGCAGGTATTTATTATAATGATGTCGGCTGTTTTCGGTTTCCTGCATAATACATAACCGTTTTTTGCCAAAATGCCGGCGACCGTCTCGGAATCAACCAGATTTTTCGGACATCCCATTGATATGATATGAGCCCTGCTCACTTTTTTCATTGTTTCACCTGCCTACCGGCAGGCAGGCGTGAAACATTTCCATCGCGCGTTTCGCCGCTCCCGTTTTATCAAACAGCGAGAAGTCCGTCCACATTTTGTCAGAATACCACTCGGGGCTCCAGTAAAATATGCCGTCGATGTCTTTACTCTTTTCGCACCTGTCAATAAAATCGGCATTCCAGCGTTGTTGCCCCTCAACAGTTAGGGTGTAGTTGGGTACTGTTTTATTCCAATTAAAAAACTGTCCTTCAATTTTTTCTGAAGACGGGAAAGCATACTCGCATATAATAACAGGTTTTTTTATATCGGCAGATAGACGCCCTACAAATTTTTCAAAATCATCAAGAGTGTTACTATAATTCAAGCCTGATGTCGGAAAATAGGATAAACCGAGTTCATCAATCTGAACGCCCTCCGACAGCATATTCTTAAAAAATACGCCGCAAAAATCCGGATTCCACCACTGGGTAAGATGAAGTATGAATTTTGCTTTCGGGTTGATTTTTTGTACACCTTCCTGCGCCGCTTTTATTATTGCCGCTTCCTTTTTCCAGATATTTTTTTTCATCCAATCAATGTTAAAACGCACGCCCCAATCCTCGGCGAACTCTCCGCATATACCGAAGTCAATTTCGTTTCCGATTTCATAGATGTCAGTTTTTATCCCGGCGTTTTCAAAAACTCTTGCAGTATCCTCGGAATATTGCCTTACTTTCCGGATTTTATCTTTGAAAGATAATTTTTTCCATTTTTCGGGAACGGGTTGTTTGACATAATCAGCCCAGTTATCGCTTAGGAATAAAACCAGATAAGGTTTAAGTCCGGCGTTGGAGGATTGTTTTGCGGTTTTTAGCGAATAATTAAGACCGCTTGGCCCATCTTCGTTTGTCCAAATTCTCACTCTGAAATAGTTGAATCCTGCTTCTGAAAGAATCCGAAAGATGTTTTTTGGTTTCCCGCCGGTTTTCCATTGAAAACCCTGTTTCATCATATCTAATGAGTAATTAGCATCTGCGCCCAGCATAAATTTTCGAGTTTTGCTGCCGGGCATATCAGGGTCAAATATAAAATAAGCCCATTCCGGATGGTCAATAAACGGGTTGCGGTTACCCTGAATTTGAAAAATAGCTTCGTTTCTGTCGTTTTCCTTTTGGCTGATTGGGTCATTTTGAGACCAATTGAGGAGCATTTTCGCAGCCCAGTTTTGAAAGTCAATGCCATTTTCACCCACCATTTTACTTTTTGAACAATTAAGCGGTTCGCCGCCCGTCATATATCTGACCACAAAGTAAAAATATCCTCTTGCAAAATCGCCTTTGAATTCGTCCGCCGGTTCAAATACATCGTCTTCAAAACCAAGTCCTTCCCGTGCTTTTCCTACTTTTGAAATGCCGAATTGTTGATAATTTTTTCCGACTTCACCGAGCGGTTTTACTCCTTTTTGTCCGTTTGTATGGGCGTCTGCCAGAATAACATTAAAGAGGTCGGAATATGCCGGCGTATTTTTTTGGCCGCCCCACCACTCTTTCGGCCAGGAATGTTCACGGGTTAAAAAACCGCCTATTTCGCCGGTTTTTCCGGATTGAACGGGCTCAAATGAGTTACTAAGGGGAGCATAAAATACTTTACATCCGTAAAGTACTTCGTCTGTCACCCTGAACTCGTTTCAGGGTCTATAGATGCTGAATCAAGTTCAG
>PEVQ01000257.1:5140-8850 GCA_002780205.1 Elusimicrobia bacterium CG06_land_8_20_14_3_00_38_11 | reverse complement strand
TAAAACGTTCTTCAAATTCCATGATATTTCGCGGGTAATCTTCCATACCCGTATAGTTTATAAAATAATGCTACGCCCGTCAAGTGCATAGGCAGGTTAGTTTATACTACAGAGAATAAGAGAATTAGTAAATTAGGTAGAAGATTTTATCTAATTCTCTAATCTCTAATCTCTAATTCTCTGCCTTTCTCTGTGTCTCTGCGGTAAGGTTTTTCAACGATGACATAATTAAATCATGATGACAATCGTTTTAATAATTACATCAGTAATAATTTTGGCGCTCCTGTTTTTTATTATAAAAAAAATGCCGCAAACTCCGCAGGATTCGCAGTCGGCGTTGATTATGCAGCAGCAGATAGATGCTTTAAGAAAACAGGTCAGTGAAACGCTCAACGGGAATACAGGTCTCATCAACCAGCAGATTGCAACCTTGACCTCGCAGGTTAACGGACAACTTTCATCCGTCGCCGCACAACTGTTAAACTCGCAAAAGAGCGTCGGCGACCGGCTTGATAATGCTGCAAAAGTCGTCGGCGATGTCAACCTCAGCATAGGACAACTATCGGAGGCGACAAAGCGGGTTTTTGAAGTGGGAAAGGATATTGCCTCGCTGCAGGAGATTTTGAGGGCGCCGAAACTGCGCGGAAATATCGGAGAATTTTTTTTAGGCGACTTGCTTTCGCAGATTTTACCGACTAAATTTTACACGCTTCAGTACGCTTTTAAGTCGGGTGAAAAGGTGGATGCTGTCATTCGTCTCGGACAAGGACTTGTTCCTGTTGATTCAAAATTTCCGCTTGAAAATTTCAAAAAAATGATTGTCTCCGGCGAAGAAAAAGAAAAAAATCAGGCGAGGAAAAAGTTTGTCGGCGATGTGAAAAAACACATTGACGCCATTTCTTCAAAATATATTTTACCGGACGAAGGGACATTTGATTTTGCGTTGATGTATATTCCGGCTGAAAATGTTTATTACGAAACAATCATAAAAGAAGAGAGTTCCGACGGTGATTCAATTTCAAGTTATGCTCTCAATAAACGGGTTATTCCCGTCTCACCGAATTCTTTTTATGCGTATTTACAGGCGATTGTTCTGGGACTTCGCGGAATGAAAATTGAGGAGAGTGCGCGAAACATAATGGAAACGCTCTCACGGCTGACGGGTGATTTCGGAAAATTCAAAGAGGATTTTGAAACGCTCGGCGGACATATTTCAAAAGCCGCCGGTAAGTTTGACGAGACATCAAAAAAACTGGAAAAATTTGAGGATAAACTTTTATCCGTAGAGCACCAGGAAGTCAAAGGGCAATTAAAAATGTAAAAACTTGTCCCGCTTTAGCGGGATTTAAAATTAAAAATTTAAGTGAAAAGATTTAATAGTTTTATCCATAATTTTAGCGTAGCGTCATTTTTAACTTTTAATTTTTAATTGCCTTTACTGCCGCTATCGTCTAGTGGTTTAGGACATCGCCCTCTCAAGGCGGAGACCGTGGGTTCAAATCCCACTAGCGGCATTTTTTTGCTGAAATGTCAGAGGGAGTGAGGAGGAAGAGTGAGTATTTATGTCGGTAATCTGTCAAGCGAAGTGACAGAAGAAGAATTGAAAGGGGTTTTCCAGGAATTCGGCGAAGTAACGAGCGTAAACATTATCAAGGATAAGTTTACCGGCCAGCCGAGAGGATTTGGTTTTGTTGAGATGGCATCCGTTGATGCGACCAAAGCGGCGATTGCCGGTATGAGCGGTAAGGAATTGAAAGGCCGCACACTGACGGTAAATGAAGCTCGTCCAAAAAGTGCCGGTGGCAAAAGAAACTTCGGCGGCGGAGGAAATTTCTCAGGCGGAAGGGATTTCGCAGGCGGAAGAAGTTTTGGTGCAGGGGGCAGTCGTAGCGGCGGAAGAAGTTTTGGTGCCGGAGGAAGTTACCGTGGCGGAGGAAGAAGCCGCGGCGGAGGCGGACACAGAGGCGGTTGAAGTCACCGAGGTTCATCAGATTTGTTCCGGTTTGCCTGCCTGTTAACAGTCAATTTGTTATTATGAAAGCGTTGAAAAACCCAACAATCTCTGATTACAGCGATAAAAAATACGATGTCAGCGATAAACCCTCGTCGGGAATATCGTCGTAATCGGCAGTTAATATCGCTGTCATCAAGACCGTTGAGGACTTTTAGCGAAGCGTCAACGGTATTAATATGAGAAATAAGCATAAAGCAATAAACGATGCATCTTGTTTAGAAGCAACTGTTTTCGGAAAAAATCTGAAGGACTTGTTTGAAAACGCTGCTTTTGAAATTTATTCTCTTATTGCCAAACCTGATAACGAGAAGAAAAAGAAACCGATAAAAATAACGGTAACCGCAAACAATACGGAAAGTTTGCTCATGGCTTTTTTAGGAGAGTTGCTGCATTATTATTCGGTAAGAAAAATATTATTATGCAGTGTCAAGGTTAGGAAGCTTACTGAGAATAAAGTTCACGCAAAACTTACGGGAGAGGAACTCGTCCGCCGCCACCATATTATTAACGATATAAAATCGGTAAAATACGGTGCAACAAACGGCGCCGTAAAAATAGCCCAAACAAGAACCGGCTATAAAACCCGGCTAATTTTTGATGTTAACACCGGCCCGCCGCCTACCGTCTCGCCGGCTATACTTTTGTAAGTTCTTTATAAAATCCGATAGTTGAATGTAGTTTTTTATTTTGCAGATTTTATTGCGGATGCTTCTTGCGTCCGGAAAACCTTTTGTGTACCACATCGTAATTTTTTTCATAAATCCTACATTCCCTTCGGAAGAACGCTCCTTGAACTTTTTGACATATCTTATATGCTCTTCCAGTGCTGTCCTTTTTTTATCCGCAATATTTTTTGATTTTGCGAACGCTCCTGTTTTCAAATAGTTTTCAATATCCTTAAATATCCACGGCGTGCCGAGCGCACCTCTTGCAACCGTAATTCCGTCGCAGCCGGTTTCATCAAACATTTTTTTTGCAAGTTCACAACTGAAAATATTGCCGCTCCCGAAAACCGGTATTGACACCGCGTTCTTTACTTCCCGAATGCCCGTGTAATCTACTTCGCCGGAATACATCTGTTTGCAGGTTCTTCCGTGTATGAAAATTGCCGAGAGCCCCGCATCTTCAAGGCGTCTTACTAAATCCGTCAGTAAGGATAAATCGTTTTTATCATAACCCGTTCTTATTTTTACGGTTACAGGTAATTTTAATTTGTTTGATAATGTTCTGGCTATTTTAATCAGTGTATTCGGAGATTTCATCAAATAAGCGCCCGATTTCTTCTTTATTATTTTTTTAACGGGACAGGCGCTGTTTATATCCATAAAAACAATTTTTGGCACAGTGCTTAAAAGTATATTTGCGGCATCTAACATTTGCATCGGGTCATTTCCTATTAACTGTGCGGAGATAGGATTGTCTTGTGAATTTGTTTTTAACATTTCAAATGTCTTTACGCTTTTTTTGATTAGCGATGTCGCATCAACCATTTCAAAAAAACAGAGTTTTGCGCCGTATTTACGCACCGTTGTCCTGAATGCAAGGTCGGTACATCCCGACATCGGCGCCATTATTATATTTGACGGAATTTTCTTGTTTCCGATTTTAATCATGATAGTTTGGATTATTTTGATTTTATTATTAACCAGTGAAGGAGCATTCCGAGAGAGAGAAAGACGGTGTAAGGCAGGTAAAC
>PEVQ01000257.1:4327-5076 GCA_002780205.1 Elusimicrobia bacterium CG06_land_8_20_14_3_00_38_11 | reverse complement strand
CAAAATCAAAACCTTTAAGGGTTCCTATTGCCGCCATAAATTTTACATCGCCCGCACCCATTCCGCCCAATAAATAAAAAATAAACAGAAATAAAAAACCCGCTGCAAATCCGGCCAGCGAATCTTTTAATCCCGGCAGACCCGAATTAAAAAAATTAAATCCGAGCCCCAAAATTACGGTCGGGAATGTTACGAAATTGTAGACCTTGCGGTATTTTATGTCGGTATAGGAAGAAGCGGCTAAAAAAATGAAAAGGATTATGTTGATGATCACGGTTTGTAGTCGGGGCATTTTCCACGGAATCCGTCGGTACAGATTTCCCTTTTTCCCGAGAAAGATTTCTTTTTGCAAAAATATATCATGCAGGATACACCCTGTTCAAGAGAGCAATAAACACAATCGGATCCCATTCTTCTTACGGGTTGAGGAGATTTTGTCTCTTTTAGAGTTGAAGTTGCTGTTTGCATACACTAATTTTCTAATTCTCTAATCTCTGATGTCTTTGCGGGGGGTGGATTTGAACCACCGACCTCCAGGTTATGGGCCTGACGAGCTACCGGGCTGCTCTACCCCGCGATAAATAGTATAACAGAAAATTTACATTTGTCAAGCGAAATCTTTACTTACTCAATTCTTACATTATCCTGCTGAATACCGATAATTGGTTTTATTCCGATAATACTGAAAAAAAGTTCTTTACTTGTTACAGTACGCACTTTTCTTATCTCGGTGATACTTGAAAGCATAA
>PEVQ01000257.1:490-4272 GCA_002780205.1 Elusimicrobia bacterium CG06_land_8_20_14_3_00_38_11 | reverse complement strand
AAACGAGTTCAGGGTGACAGACGAAGTACTTTACGGATGTAAAGTATTTTATGCTCCCCTTAGTAATAGCCGTACTGTTGTAGATAATAGAAAAACCGTCAGTACTTTATAGCCGAATAAATTAGGCAGATGTGGAATCAAAAAACCGCCAACAATACTTCCTGTAAAAATACCTAAACCATTTATAAGATTAAAAAATGAAAAATTACTGATACGCTTTTCTTTCGGTGAGGAATCATAAATAAAATTTACAACGGCAAGATTGAATCCGCCCCACGCAAATCCGGCAAAAATCTGAACTATTAGTAAATAAATCGTAGATGATGAAAAAATCCACAGCGCCGGCAAAACGGAAATCATCATCGCGGAAAGTTTTATTACGGAAATATTTCCTATTTTGTCTGCGTGCTTACCCCACGATGAAAGCGTAAGGAGTAATGTGACTGAAGCAGAAGTAGTTACGATAGTATATTTCAGATAACTGAAACCCAAATCGCGCAACATATAGACGGCAAAAAACGGTACTGACAAATATACGGCGAAACTCATCAGCCCCATAAACACAGAAAATTTAACAAAATCATCGTTGCCGAAATTCTTAAAATGCAAGAAGAAATTATCACTGTGAACTATTTTATTGCCCGTTTTTGGTTCATAATATTTTGTTAAGAAAAAGAAAGATATAAACCTGCAAACTGCTGCAACCGAAAAAATTATGAAAAATCCTAATTTAAAAAAATATAAAATTATGCCCGCAAGAAATGTACTTACCAGAGTTATGGAGCCCAGTATTTTATTTCTCCATGAAAAATATAAACCCCTTTTGTTCGACGGAATGTACTGTCCCATCAATGAAGCCCAAGCGGGACCAGCCAGTGCGCCGAAAGTTGAGTAAAGTGTTACAAAAAAAATGAGAAAAAATCCTTTATTGCCGGTAATGAATGCTGTCGCTATGATAGGAAGCCACATCAGTGCCTGAAGAAAAACGGAAATCAAAATAGTTTTTTTCCGTCCTAAAATGTTGGCAATTTTCGGTGATTTATACTGTGTGACAGATGAAAAGAATCCCGGAAACGAAGATAAAAATCCTATTTGCTGAGGTGTGAGTTGAAGCCAGATAGCGTAAGGATTGAGATAAGCGTCGCCTGCCCCGAACATTACGGAAAAAAAAGCACCGTCTAAAAAAGAATTTTTTAACGATTTGCGGATTTTGTTTTTGAGCATTAGAACTGTCCGAAAAGTTTCATGGTGGTTAAACGGAGCCGCTTGGAAATGATTTTGAGCATTATCTGAAATATCTTGGAAGCGATTTGCGGATTTTTATTTTTCAGTTCATCAAATTTTTCACGGCTGATTGCCAAAAGCGTTGTCTGTGTAAGTGCGGATGCATATGCGGAACGGGGTTGCGTATCGTATAGCGAAAGTTCGCCGAAAACATCGCCCTGTTTCATAATAGCAATGGTTTCATCATTGTCTCTATCAACTATAAAAATTCTTACCATACCTTCCTTAACGATAAACAGCCGGTCTCCCATATCGCCTTGTTTGAAGATAACATCATCTTTTTCAAATATCTCAACGGATAAAATTGCCGAAAATTCTTTTTGTTCGGTTTCGGTAAGATATGAAAAATACGAATGATTTTTTAAGAAAGCAATTGTGTCGTCCATAATTTGATAATATAAAAAAAATAACTTTTTGTCAAGTGCCTTGATTTTTTATGATTTTTAAGTATAATAAAAAATATGGATACCATTGAATGTATAAAAACAAGAAGATGTAAGAGAGAATTGGGTTCGGGTGATGTAAAAAAGGAGATTATTGAGAACATAATTGACTGCGGGCGTCTCGCGCCGACGGCAAACAATCTCCAGCCCTGCGAGTTTGTTGTTGTTACCGACAGAAAAAAGTTGCTAATAATTTCTGAAATCGTCGGTAAAAACGCTCCGTTTCTGAAAGATGCCGCTTTTTGCATAATAATTTTTGCCAAAGATGTTAAATATTATCTTGAAGACGGATGTGCCGCTACGGAAAACATTTTACTTGCGATAAATAATTTTCATCTCTCCGCCTGCTGGGTTGCCGGTGCTCAAAAAGAATATGCTTTCAATGTCGCAAAAGAATTAAATGTTCCGGCGGGACTTAAACTTATTTCCATAATTCCCGTTGGTTATTCTAACGAACAACCGAATATACAAAAAAGAAAATTAGGCGAAGTTATACATTACGAAAAATTTTGACAGGAGACATTTATGAAACAGTACTATAAGAAAATTTCATTATTTTCACATTTCCCGAAAAATGCAATAAAAAAGGTGCAGAAGATTTTTAAGGTCAGAAATTATTCTGCGGGTTCAATAATTTTTTCCCAGAATTCCAAAGGCGATTATATCTACATAATTGTTTCCGGTCTCGTAAAAATTTTCAGGTCATCGGATACCGGAGCGGCATTAAAAACATTGTCAATTCTGACAAAAAATGAATTTTTCGGCGAGATGGCTTTGTTTGACCATGCCGGTCGTTCTGCCTCCGCAAAAGCCATAACGGATGTTGAAGTTGTCGCCTGCAATAGAAATGATTTTTTGGAATTGCTTTCAGAATACCCTCAGACCTGTCTTGTGATAATTTCTATGTTGGCGTCCCGACTTCGTGAAGCGGATAAAGAAATTTCCGCCCTGACATTCCAGAATTCACTCGGTAGAACTGCCATGATTTTATGCGATTTAGCCGAAAAGCATGGCGTGAAAAAAAATAAAGATATTCTGATTGATATTGAACTTACCCATCAGGATTTAGCAGAAATGGCCGGCACCGCCAGAGAGGTTATCACTAAAATAATTTCAACTTTTAAGAAAGCGAATTGTCTGAAATTTGACAATAAAAAACTTTTAATCACCGATATAAAAAAAATCAAGGGCTGGATATATTAAATGAAATACCAATCTGTAAAAGGTTTCAGGGATATTTTCGGCGAGTCCGCCGGAATTTTTTCGTTCGTTGAAAAAACGGCAAGAAATATTTTTAGAAAATATAATTTTGAAGAGATAAGAATTCCCACGGTTGAGCTGTCGGAACTTTTTTTAAGAACAATCGGAGAAACAACAGATATTGTTGAAAAAGAGATGTATGTTTTTGAGGATAAGGGTAAAAGAGAAATCGCCCTGCGTCCGGAGGGCACTGCCGGTGTAGTCCGGGCATTTATTGAAAACAACCTTTCGCAAAAATATCCGTCGCAGAAGTTTTTTTATGTCGGACAGATGTTCCGCCAGGACAGGCCCCAGTCGGGAAGGTTCCGCGAATTCAACCAAATCGGCTGCGAGTATTTCGGCAATCATTCAGTTTATGCCGATATGGAAGTAATTTTACTTGCAAAAGAAATTCTGAAAAGTTCGGGAGTTAAAGATGTCAAAATTGAGATTAATAATCTCGGCTGCGAAAAATGCCGTCCTGAATTTGTAAAAGCGGTAAAAGATGCACTGAAAAAAGAAAAAGATAATTTGTGTGATGACTGCAATCGCCGCCTTGAAAAAAATCCGTTGCGGGTGCTTGACTGTAAAGTTGACGGCGAAAAATTCGGCGTTCTTAAGCCCGTGTTGTGTGCTCAATGCAACAATGAATTTGATAACTTAAAAAACGGTTTAAGAAATGCAAAAGTTGATTTTTCGGTTTCCAATAAACTTGTCCGAGGTCTTGATTATTACACCAAAACGGTTTTTGAGATAACATCAGATGTTTTGGGAAGTCAAAGTGCCGTTTGTGCCGGCGGAAGATACGATAATCTT
>PEVQ01000257.1:0-376 GCA_002780205.1 Elusimicrobia bacterium CG06_land_8_20_14_3_00_38_11 | reverse complement strand
AGCGAGATAAACTCCGTCCGAAGTCCGAAAATTTTTGTTTGTGCTACTGAAAATGACGAGTGTAAAAACATTGCATTCCATATGTTGAATGAAATCAGAAATTCAGGTATATCAGCAGACGGCGGGTATTTTGAAAAATCGCTTAAATCACAGATGCGTCTTGCAGATGCCTTAGGCGCAAAATATGCAGTCATCATCGGCGATGAAGAAATTAAAAATAAAAAAATAATTTTGCGGGATATGAAAGTTCAACAACAAAAAGAAATCGGTATAGACGGTGCAATAGAAGAACTAAAAAAATGCTTCAATCGGAACAGTTAAAAATTATCTACGAAATTGTTAATGACATCAGGTTTATCTACGATATCAACCGCCT
>PEVQ01000088.1 GCA_002780205.1 Elusimicrobia bacterium CG06_land_8_20_14_3_00_38_11 | reverse complement strand
CAGAACCTTCTAAATTTTCCGATAAAATGGAAACGGGAATTGAACTATTGGGTTTGCATAGTCAAGCCCGCGAGCGGGATTGAACCGCTGACCTCTTCATTACCAATGAAGTGCTCTACCGACTGAGCTACACGGGCGACCAACGGGAGTCCCTTTAGGGACAAATATTCCACAATGGCCCGGAAATTTCAATACAAAAAAAATGCGAACATTCGCATCAGAAGAGATTATACGAAATTATTTCAGCATTGTCAAGGAATATTTTGCTTTTTTTATTTTTTACCTTTTCTCATGCGGAGCGAGCAAGAAATTTCTCCAGACCATTGAGGAGCGACTACACTTTCAAGAGCGACGAACAGAGTGAAGCCGACAGGGTGGTCGGCTGAGCGTGTCTGGAAAATTTGCTTGCGAGCGACTTTTATAAAATCAGCATCGCATCACCGTAGGAGGCGAACCGATAATTATTTTTTTTTGCTTCTTCATATGCCTTGAGAATTAAATCCCTGCCCGCGAAAGCGCATACCAGCATAAGAAGTGTTGTCCGCGGAAAATGAAAGTTTGTAATCATCGCGTCAACATTTTTGAATTTATAGCCGGGATATATAAAGATATTTGTTGAACCCTTTTTTGCGTCAATATTTTTACCATCAGAAACCGTTTCTAAAACTCTTACAGATGTTGTACCGACCGCAATCTTTCTTTTTGCGGAATTGATTATATCCGCGGAAGGTTTTTCTATTTCAAAATACTCTTCGCCCATTTTATGTTCTTTTATATTTCCACATCTCACAGGTAAAAATGTCGCCCATGATATATGTAAAAGAACATCTGCGATTTTTACTCCTTTATTTTTTAACTCTGACAAAACATTTTCAGTAAAATGAAGTCCTGCGGTCGGAGCAGCAACCGAACCGGCAGCAGATGCAAAAACGGTCTGATATCTTTCAGCATCCGACGGGATTAGAGCCCTTTTTATATACGGCGGAAGCGGAATTTTGCCGTAGTTTTTAAGAATTGTATCTATCTCATCTGAAAATTTCAGTTTTACAATTTCAT
>PEVQ01000047.1 GCA_002780205.1 Elusimicrobia bacterium CG06_land_8_20_14_3_00_38_11 | reverse complement strand
TTCTTCGCCTTCGGCTCAGAATGACATCCTTTTCATGTAAAGTATTTTATGCTCCCCTTAGTAAAAATGTAAAATTAAAAATTTATGTAAAAGATTTTAATAAAAAACTCCGCAATTTTTCATTTTTAACTTTTAATTTTTAATTGCCTTTCATCTGAACATCTTCACCAAAAAATACTTAAACTTTTCCCAGAATCCGACGGCAAAACTCCCTTTATCCAAAAGTTTGCCGGGCAGGCAGTTCAAAAATCGAGACGGTTCAAACTGCTGCGGCTTGCCGTACCAGTTTCTCGTGTCCGCATATGTAAGGAACAGCCGCTCTTTTGCACGGGTAAGACCCACATAAAAAAGCCGGCGCTCTTCTTCAATCCGTTTTTCCTTTTCTTTTTTTGAGATTTTTTCCTCGGAAAAATGCTTTATCGGAATTATATTTTCTTCAAGCCCGATAAAAAATACGGTGTTAAATTCCAGACCTTTTGCTGCGTGCAGCGACATCACATTGACATAATCATCAGCCGTTTTCAGCGCCGATTGCTCGGTTGATTTCCCTCTCATTGATATACTTTCAATGAACATATCAATTTTCTCGTAAAGGGGAAGATTGCCGCCGCGAACCCTTTCAAAATCAGCTGCTTCCTCTTTTACTGCGAGAGCGAATCTTACCGACTCTTTTTCCTGCTCCGTCTGAAATGCGGCTTTCTGATACAAACTTAGATAGCCGCCTTTTTCCAAAATATAACCTATTGCATCGGATAAAGACATTTGCGGGCCGGAATTTGCTATGCCCGAAAAAATCTCAAAAAGTTTTAGGAATTTCTTTTTGCTGGTTTCGTCGGTTAAACGGCGAAGCATATCTTCAAGAACTTTTCCGTCGGTAAAAAGTTTATACGGGTTAAAAATATGAGACATTATCTCGTTTTCAATGGCGGAAAATGAAACCGGCGGCAGATAATAAAGCCGCTTAATATCTCCCTCAATAGAAGAACCCTCAATGGCAATCCTCGGCATCGGTTCCTTAAAAACTTTTTTATGCAACTTGAGGTAAAAGTCTAACACTTTAAGATACGAGCAGATGTCCTGCACCTCTTTTCTCTGCCAGAAATGTGGATTATAGACGATAAACGGGATTTTTTTGCTTTCCAGAATTTTTTTTGCAACCTTTGATTGCTCATGGGTGCGGTATAAAATCGCAAAATCATTCCACCGGGCATTTGAGTCCTTTTGTTTGAGTCGCTCCATTTCAAACACGCAGAAATTCATTTCGTCATTTTCATCTTTCGCTTTATAGACGGTAATCGCATCGCCGAAGTCCAAAGAACCGTCATTTTTTCTTTTAATCGGCTCAATCGTCTTGACAAGATGTTTCGGTTTATATTTTTTGAATACCTCGTTCGCGGCGGTGATAATAGTCGCAGTGGAGCGATAATTTTTTACAAGTTTGATGTTGGTGCAATTCGGGTAATCCTTCTCAAAAAACAGAATGTTTCTTATGTCGGCTCCGCGCCATGCGTAAATTGATTGGTCGTCATCGCCTACCACAAAAAGATTTTGTGACTTGCCGACAAGTTTTTTGCAAAGGGTATACTGAGCGTAATTCGTATCCTGATATTCGTCCACAAGAATAAACTTGAAACGCCGCTGATACCACGACAGCACCGTCGGAAACTTGTCAAATAAATCCACAACAAGCATCATCATATCGTTGAAATCAATAAGCCCCTGCTGTTTCAAAGTATTTTGATATCTTTCGTAAACCGGGATTATATGCCGCTCCTCTTTGAGGGCACTTTTTTTTATATGTTCAACGTTTATAAGTTCATTTTTCCAGTGCTCTATTTTTAATGAAACATCGTCGTATTTCATATTCGGAGCAGTCGCAAATTCCAAATCAAAACAGGGTTTTAACACCTTATACGGGTTTTCTAAAATCTTAAATCCCGCCGGAATACCGACCCTTTCTGCATTAAGCCAGGTCCGTCCGTCGTCGGTAGGAGATTCTTCCTTTAACACTTTTAGACAAATTGAGTGAAATGTTCCCACCCACATTTTAGAAATCTGTTCGGAAATTATCTGATACTGTTCTTCCGTCATGCCCTCTTTTACGGAAAGGAAAAATCTTTTAATGCGGGCTCGCATCTCCTCCGCCGCTTTAACGGTAAATGTAAGTGCAAGAATGTTTTGGGGATTAACTCCGGATAATATCAGATAAATAATTCTGTAAGTGAGGGCTGTCGTCTTACCGCTGCCGGCGCAGGCAAAAATAAGAAGAGCTCCTCCGGTTTTATGATTGTGAAATACCGCCTCTAACTGCTCCGGATTAAGCCGCTGTGAAATTGTCAAAAGTTGTTTCACGGTCTGTTGAGAACGAAGCGTCAGTGAGGAAAGCGCATCATCTAAAATATTTTTTTGCCTTTCGTTCAAATCGGAAATTCTTTTCCCGTATAATTCCGCAACATCCGGCGGCATATTTTGTAAATCAACTTTATTGAAATTATTTATTGCATCTATTCCCATATCCTTCAATATCCTTTCAATATTTTAATAGTAGCGCACACTTAAGTGTGCGCTACGGAAATTTCACAAAATAGGGTCTATTGGTATTTGAAAATACTTTCTTGCACCTTTGTTGTATTGCTGATAACTTGAAAACTCATAATCACCAGGATTATCTACAAGTCCTTTTACAAGTGGATTACGGTGCATATAAATAAGTTTTTTTTGAATTTGTTTTTTGTCTCTTAACACGTTGTCGTAAAATCTGCGTTGCCAAATACTACCTTTTTGTTCCAACAGTTCATTGTACCGACGAGCAAAGTTCCCTTTTATCAATTTCATTATTCTTGAAATACAATTTTTACTGGCTTGAATAAGTAGATGAAAATGGTCTGGCATTATAACATAGCCTAAAAGTTTGAAATCAAGCGTAAAATGAAAATAAGCAATACAACCTAATAGATGTCTTGCATATATAGTGTCTCTAAATATCGGTCTACGATATTTGGTTACTGATGTAACATAATAAACGTAATTTTCTTTTTGATAGCGTTTAATTTTAGCCATAAGCACACTTAAGTGTGGTCTACTTATTTTAACTACTCATTTTAACTGTGTCTGCGCGGTTTATTTTTTTTCCAACAATTCTACTTTCTTTTTTGCCTCTGCGTTATACTTACTGCCCATAAGTTTTTCCCACTCTTTTACGGCATCATTTTTTTTGTCAAGTTTTTCATATATTAAAGCCAAGCGGCGTCTTATATCAATTGACTGCGGATTTGTCTTAACGCATTTTTTTAATATTCCCGCTTCTTTTTTCGGCTCACCTGTTTTATTCCAAATATCCGCCAGACGGCTGTAAAGTTTTACTTCATTCGGAAAAACCTTCATTCCGTAATTCAAGTTGTCAACCGCCCTGTCCAAAAGGTCGTCTTTCATTAACTCGTTGCTTAAAGTCAGGTAATCGGCAGGGGTTTTTTGTCTCGTTTTCAACATCAGAAAAATTTTTTCCCGCCATATAGTGTACCAAACATCCACCGTCTCATTATAGGCATTTATTATCTGATTTTTCGTTAATTTTTCAACTTTTTTTATCTGATTACCGGTCACGCCGATATACGCATCCGCTATCTCGGAATAGTGGTCATATCCGTATTTTGCATCGGCGGTGAACATTGCTGAAATATCCGAAATATAATTCGGCCTCCGAGGGATATATTTTATATGAAGGTCTGCCGCGTTATCTTCATACCTTTGATGAAAAGTATCTTCATACTGCCTCTGGTCGCAATGCAACGGTTGATTTCCATCGGCGATATAATGGCTTATTCTTCCCAAATCCAGAAAAAATTTTTCGTCAACTTTTCTCTCGGGAGTTAGAAGTTCATCAATTATTTTTAGAGTCATATACTGGTATACCTCTGAATCATGGGCGCGGATTTCAGGACCGTCATAAATGTCGGGATAAATGCTGCCCTCTTGCAACTTAAATTCATTTTGAATAAGAAAATCGCCGAACTTTTCCGGTAAATATCTGTTTCTTGCCGCAGCAGACACAATCTCCCTGTGAGTATTGTGAATCCAGCAGTAAAGACAGGGTATAGGGTATAGGGTATAGGCAATAGTAAAAAATATACAGGCAATAACAAATGACTTTATTCTACACCCTGCACCCTTTACCCTACACCCTGATTTTTTCATACCAATACCTGCGGGCACTCTAAACGGAATTCACATACCTCGCATCTGTGCCGCACATTATGATTTCTTACAAGTTGAGGAACTTCGTTTTTGGAAATTTTTTTCTTGGCATCTGCGATGGCCCTGACCTGCTCAAAAAGTTCATTTTTTAATTCATCGGAATTTTCAACCGAGTTTTCCTTGTTACCGTCATCAAGGTATCTTATAATTCCTCTTTTTACGGGCAAGGAAAAATTCTTTTCTACCATCAAAAAATATGCCGCAAGTTGAAAGGCGTGATATTTTTCCATCTCTAACGGCGCCTTTCCGCTTTTCAGGTCAACAACAAAAACCTCTTTTGTTTTTTTATCCTGCATCACAAGGTCGGGCTTGCCTATTAAACCTACGGTATCATCAATTTGATAAGAAAGAAGTCCGCCCGCGCTTCCGGCATAAATTACAACACCATCTCCGTAATTTTTTTTGTAAAAGTCCTTTTTCTTTTTGATTTTATGTTTTGCCGACCGAAAAACAACATCAATAAAAATCAAAGCGAATAAAATTGCCGAGACAGTAAGTATTACTAATTTATATTCAAGAAAAAATTCTCTCATAATAAAATCAATTAAAAATGTAAAATGCAAAATTAAAAATTTATGTAAAAGATTTTAATAAAAAATTCCCTAATTTTTCATTTTTAACTTTTAATTTTTAATTGCCGTTCAAAAAGCCACTTCAAATTGCAGTACTCCCAGGAACCGATTTCCGACGGCAAAACTTTTGTTTTTCGTTGAGCGTCAACAATAATAGCATCCTCTTTTTCTAATTTTTCAAACTCACTGACATCAATATCCATAATAACATCAATTAAAAATTATCAATTACTAAGGGGAGCATAAAATACTTTACATCCGTAAAGTACTTCGTCTGTCACCCTGAACTCGTTTCAGGGTCTATAGATGCTGAATCAAGTTCAGCATGACACCATCTTCCATGTAAAGTATATTCCGCTCTTGTTAGTAAAAATTAAAAATTGTGGATAAAATTATTGTTGAATCTTTTCACCTACATTTTTCATTTTACATTTTGCATTTTTAATTGCCTCTACTGTATTCCTATATTCAAACTCTCGCCGGCACCGGCCTCGCCTTGCGCGGAAGAAATACCGAAACCGGTTCTGCCTAACTTTGTTGATAAATTATATTTTTCACCGTCTGAAATAATTTCAACGCTCCCTGATGTATCGGTCCGGCAACTTTGCGTGCTTGAAACGCAAACGGCATATCTTTCAAGTGCTGGCACTAAGTCGGATTCATAAAAACTTCTGCCTTTTAAGTAGCCGAACTGAATAATAACGGCCTCCGGCGAGACCGCGCGGATAAACTCATTTGTTGAAGCATATTTATGTCCGTGCGATGGAGCCAAAAGAACTGTTGACTTTACTGTGCCGGACGATTTGTCAATCAGCGCCCACTCTGCATCCCGCTTTATATTTGATGTAAAAAGAAACGAGACCTTTCCATAGACAAGTTTTAGCACGACAGAATTATTGTCCAAAATGTCCTCGCCCGGCTGAAATCCCTCGGCGGGAGGCCACAAAACGGAAAGTTTCAGACCTTTTTCCTCATATATTATATCTCCCGCTTTCGCTCTGTAATGTTTTTTGGGAAGGTCCTTATTCGCATTATTTTCAATCGCTTTTAAGAATTCGTAATAGTCGGAGTACATCTGAGACGCTCTGTTATCGTAAGGCGTAAGCGACAATTTCCAATCGCCGAGATTGGTTAAAAACTGGTTGTAGGTCATATCAAGCGAGAACTTTTTCGGGTCAAAAACGTCCCACACCTCGTCAACCGGCTTTTTTTCCATCACCGACGGAAGACCGCCTATATTTCCGGTTTCAGGCGAGGTAAGAACAAGCCGGTCAATTTTCATAATTTTATATTTGGAAAAAACGGGAAGAATTGTTGAGGTGCCGAAGTTCCATCCGCCGCCGCTGCCGCCATCAATAAGAATATTTTTTCCCTTCGGCGTCTGAATAATAACCGAAGAACCGAAGCCGGCATCAAGAAAGACAACCTTTAAGTTTGGTTTTTGCGGAATAAAAGAAAAATACAGCGTGAGAACAATAACGAAACCCGGTACGGCGCCGTAGATAATTTTTTTTCTCACTTCCGGAACGGAAAAAATATCCCGCACCTGATAATAAAAACCCTCCAAAAGATAAAAAATCGGTTTATAGAGAATAAATACCATAATGGCGGTATAATACAAAACCATCTCGGTTGCTGTCGGCGTTTCTACAAAGGGGTAGGGAAACCTTATCGCAAAAAAATGTGCCATATCTAAAAAAAATTTTGAGAAAATATAATTCGCCGAGTTGATAAGAAAAGCAATTTTCAATCCGAGTGTCGCTAGACCTATTGATGAAAACAGAAGTTCAAACAAATCCGCAATCAATCCCAACTGGACGATGTAGCCGATTAAAGGTATCGCTATGTAATTTGCGTATATGCCCGAAACCGGAAACATCTTAAAATATACCGCCGAAAGCGGAATCATCATCCCTATCTGTATTGCCATCTGCGCATAAGTGAATTGAACAAAATATTTCGGCAGCGATACAAAATCAAAATTTTTCAGAGGATATTT
>PEVQ01000019.1 GCA_002780205.1 Elusimicrobia bacterium CG06_land_8_20_14_3_00_38_11 | reverse complement strand
TATGATAATTCTTGTAACCGACGGTAAGGAAAGTTGCGGCGGCGACCCTGTGAGCGTTGTTCGGCGTCTGAAAAAGGAAGGACTTGATGTTGTTATAAATGTTATCGGCTATGCTGTTGATAAAAAAGAAGAGGATTCCTTAAAAGAAATCGCTTCTATTTCAAGCGGAACATATAATTCTGCAAATGATACCGGGGAACTTGAAAAAAGTTTCAGGAAAATAATAGGTGCTGAAAAGTTTAAAAAAAGTTTTGATGGAAGAGAAAAAAAGTCAACTTTGGACAAATGGGAGAAAAAAAAACCTGTTGAGGCGATGAAGCGTTCTTTAATTTTTCCGGGTTTAGGTCAATTTTATACTGATAGACCGATACAAGGGGCAAGCAATTTTTTTGCCGAATGGACAATGCTTGGTTTTAATTATGCTGTGACCCAATCGCATGAATACAAAAACGAACCGGATGCTTCTTTTACAAAGGACTTTCTGGATTTTTCTTCTTTAAGTTTTTATATCTCAAACAGTGCCGGCGTTTATCTTTACACAAAAAACAGAAACAATAAGGAACACTATAAAATTAAATCGGTAGAAGGCACATTCTTAAGGTCAATGATTTTGCCCGGCTGGGGGCAACTTTATCTCGGCGATAATCCCGAAGCGGGGCTTTCTTATATCTGCTGGACGGGATTTTTTTATTACAAAATGTTTAAGCCCGTTCCGAAAGGTGTTAGAAGTGAAAGTTGGGAGAGGCAGAGTATCATAACCAGAAGCGGTGTATTTCTGTCTTACATTTATTTGCTTCAAATACTTACTTTAATATCAGTAGAAAATCACAATGAGGATGCAAGGGCATACAGGGTGTTTTCAGAAAGTAACATAAAAACGGATTTCGGTTTTTTTGATGGTTCCGATTTTTTGCCGCAGTTAACTTTAAATAAAAAGTTTTAGTTATTTTCAAGCAAGCGGGCGAAAAGCAAACTTGTTTGTTTTTCCGAGTGAACGCTGAAAACAAAGAGTTTATTACCAGTTATTTTCTCTCGAAAAATATGTTTTTGCCGGTTGCAGAAAGCGGAATCCCATAAGCAATTTTGACATCCTCACCGAGCAGTTTATTTTTTACTGCGGCAAAACCGGCGGTATACATAATTCTGTTGTCAACTCGGTTATCTGCAGCAATTGAAACGGCAGAACCTACTGCAATTCCCAAATCGCCTGAATTATAGACACACACACCTTTCATCTGTTCGCATTTTTTGCATGACTCAAATCCGCAGAAGCCGCAGTCAAGTCCGATAGCGGAAATTTTTGTCCCAATTAAGATAATCGCGGCCGCTTTTTTCACACATTCCGCATCCCTCAAAAATGTATTTGTCCTGTATCCGGTGTTTGCAATTTCAACCATTTTTGCCGAGAGTTCTTCAATCTCTTTGCCGGTAAGAATTGTTGTTACAATGTTGTCAATTCCTCTTGCTTTTGGCGCGGTTCTTGCCGCAATACACATCAAATTCGCCACCGCAATAATTCCGTTTTTCTGTGCATCACTTGATTCAATTCTCATTTTTTTCTCCTCAATCTCTTAATGGTTCTGTAATTCAGCCACAATTCAGCCACAGAATTTCACAGAACTTCATGAAAGTTAAAGAATTAATCTCTTTAATTCACTCTTTGTATAAAAATTCTGTGTTTTTCTGTGCCATTCTGTGGCTACCATTTTTTACTTTACAGAACTCTCTTAATCACTTAATCACTGCCTTCAAAAACCGCCTTCGGTATCAAGTCGGATTGCCGGAAGATAAGGCACTGCCCGTGTTGTGCCTTCCGTTAGACCGGTCAAAATCCGGGGTTCCGTTTCATCATCCAGTTTTTTGACAACAGCAATACCTTTCCCGAAAGAAAATTCTTTCGGTTCCGTGCCGCTTAAAAATGCTTCAAGATAAGTTCCTTTAGGATTCCCTAACGCTAATAATCCTGTCTGCGGGTCAATTTTTGCATATGTAATATTTGAAGGCGTTGCAAAATCTATAACGGGCTGTCCTCTTAACGCCGCACGCATAAGTTCAGTCCAGATAGGGCATGCCACCCGTCCGCCTGTAATTTTTTTGCCGAGCGTTTTATGGTCATCATAGCCAACCCACACGCCGCATACAAGTTGAGGAGTGTAGCCGATAAACCATGCATCTTGACAATCGTTTGTTGTTCCTGTTTTTCCCGCTGCCGGTCTTTTCAATTGTCTTGCATAAACGCCTGTTCCGTGTTCAACAACTCCACGCAGAAGATTTGTCATCAAAAAGGCCGTCTGGGCGGAGAGTACATCTAATTCTTTCGGGTCATATTCCTCCAAAACCCTGCCTTTATTATCCAAAACTTTTATAATTGAATAAGGAGTTGTTTTTATTCCCGAATTTGCCAGACATCCGAAAGCAGATGTCATGTCTTTCAGCGTAACTTCCGAGGAACCCAATGCCAGTGAAATTGTTTCCGTAAGAGGCAACTCAATCCCAAGTTGTTTTGCATAATATGCAACTGTCGTCGGTCTGATTTTATCCGTAACTTTTATTGCGCATATATTAAGAGAGTGTTCCAGCGCTTTTCTTAAAAGAACAAGCCCATGAAATTTTTCCGAATAATTCTGCGGCTGCCACAAAACCCGTTCATTCGGTTTGTTATTTTTAATTGCTTCCTTATCTTTTTCCAATAGTTTATTAAGAAGGTTTTTATCCTGAACATCGGAAAAATCGGTTGTGTTTGACAAAAGTTCCCAGTCGCGGCCTGTGTTGTAATATGTAACCGGTGAATCATCAATAATTGAAGTAGGGGTAAAACCGTTTTCAATTGCGGCAGTGTAGACAAAAACCTTAAATGCACTTCCCGGCTGTCTTTTTGCCTGAAATACCCTGTTAAACTGACTTGACTGAAAATTTCTTCCGGCAACTTCCGCGCGAATTCCGCCTGTTTTTACATCAAGACATAACATTGCGCCCTCTACCTGAATAGTTGATTTTGAAACCGAGTCAAACTCCGCCAGTTGTCTTTCAAAAACTTTTTCCGCCGATTCCTGAATTTTTTTATCAAGCGTTGTGTAAATTTCCAGCCCGCCCTGATATAACATGCTCCCGTATTTTGACTCAAGCGTCTGTCTGATGTTGCCAATAAAATGCGATGCTATTTTTGTGGCGATGTGCGGCGGCGAAATGACAATGTTTTTTTCTTCCGCTTCTTTTTTTTGTTCGTCGGTTATAAATCCTACCGCCCGCATTCTTGCTAAAACAACCGCCCTTCTCTGAATTGTTTTTTCCGGATTTTTGAAAGGTGAATACATGGACGGCGCTCTCGGAAGTCCCGCTAAAAGTGCGCATTCTTCAAGTGTTAAGTCGGAAACATTTTTTCCGAAATAAACTTTTGCAGCGGTTGCAACACCATATGCCCCGTTTCCAAAATAAATCTGATTAAGATACATCTCCAGAATTTCATATTTTGAATAATCACGTTCAAGTTGGATTGCAAGAATCACCTCTTTTATTTTTCTGGCGAGTGTCTTTCTTCGTGATAAAAAAATTATTTTTGCGAGTTGCTGGGTAATAGTTGAGCCGCCCTCTACCACGCCGCCTGCTTTAATGTTTGAAACAAAGGCACCGATTATTCTGTACGGGTCAATTCCCCAGTGTCTGAAAAAACGGGTGTCCTCAATTGCGATGATAGCGTTTATCATATCTTTAGGAATTGTAGAAAGAGGAACAACAGTTCTTTTTTCCGTGAATAATTCTGCAATCAATTCGCCGTTGACATCATAAATCTTTGAAGTTAGCGAGGGGGTATAATTTAAAAGTTGTGAAGGGTCGGGAATATCTCCGAGATATTTTGTTAAACGCTCAATAAAAGCAAAAAATGTAACAATGCCCAGTAGAAGAACTAACCATTTTTTCATAATTTAATTATATCTCTGAAAGACCCACTTGTCAAGTGATTAAAAATTTAGTAAAATCACAATATGCGGAAAAATGCGATTGTGATTTTATTTTTTTTGTTTTTGGCTTTTGTTTTTTTGCCTAAAATTATTTTGATGACTCATATTCCGATAACACCCGGACTTGGCGGAAGCGATATCACCGACCTCAATTTTCCGTATAAACATATTCTGGCAGAATCATTAAAGAATTTTCAATTACCTGTCTGGTCTGATTTAATCTGGTGCGGGTATCCACTTCACGCCGAAGGCCAGGGCGGTTTTTTTTATCCGCCGAATATTTTAATTTTTTCCATATTTCCGTCGGCGAGTGGTTTTAGTTTGAGCATAATCCTCAATTTTATTCTCTGCGGATTTTTCAGTTTTTTGTTTTTTTCTGAAATTGGACTTAAAAGACAAACCGCAGTTTTTTCTGCAACTATATTTTCTTTTTCCGGATTTTTTTTCTGCCACATCCAGCACTTGAATATGCTCAATTCTGTGATATGGTTTCCGCTGATTTTTTATTTTATTGAAAAATATCTGAAAAGCGGGAATTACAAAAATATCGTCGGTGCGGGCATTTCGTTCGGAGTGCAGATTCTTGCCGGATTTCCGCAGTTTGCTTATTATACCCTAATTTTTTCTTTTTTATATTTTCTATGTCACCCGAACAAATGTTCGCTCCCGAACAAGTGTTCGGTTGTTCTCCAAATTGGAAGTAATACCGACGATGGTAACTTGCTAAAATGCCGAACATTTGTTCGGCTAATTATTGCTTTTTTGATTTTTGTTATTGTCGGCTTGGGGATTTCTGCGGTTCAATGGCTACCTACGATGGAACTTGTTAATTTTACTGCGCGGAAAATCGGTTTTGCAAAAGACCCTGCAAGATGGTGGTGGTCATATAATTTTTCGGATTTAATTACATGGATTTTTCCGTTCAAATTCGGTATGCCGTTTGACAATTCTTTTAGCAAACCGCATTCAATTTTTATTGAGAACTCTTTTTATATCGGTAAAATTGCTTTTGTTATCGGTTTGGTCGGCTTATTTTCAAAATTCAGAAAACATATATTTTTCGGTTCAACTATTTTCTTAACTTTTATTATTGCGCTTTCATCGTCACTCGGAATTACAGATTTTCTTGATAAAATTCCCGGCTTTGAGCAGTTTCGCCTTCATCAACGTCTTTTAATTTTTGCCGTTTTCTCATTATCACTGTTTGCAGGGGTTATTATAGATAAATGGAAAAATTACTTTGTAAAATATTTAATTTTTGGTCTTGTCGCCGTCGAACTATTTTATTTTGCAAACAAACAAAGTGCTTTCTACAAGAGAGACGAATGGCTTTCAACACCGCCCATAGCAGATTTTCTGAAAAACGACAAATGCTTTTACCGGGTGTGGTCGGTGAATTCTTACAGTTCTGCTGTCTTATCGGCAAAAGGTTTTTCCGGCGATTTAACGCCTTTTTATAATTACAGAAATTTTTTACAGCCAAATTCAAATATCGTCTGGCATATTCCCGCTATTGAAGGTCACGGCGGGCTTCGTCCCAAAAGATTTTATGAAATTTGGGATGAGATGATGAAAAGGGGAATCGGTTTTGAAACACTGAGATTTATCGGTTTCGCCGGCGGAAAATATGTGCTCACAACATACACCCTACCGCCGCAATATCTCACACTAAAAAAGGAATTTGAATTTTATACGAATTTACCGACGATAAAGGTCTATGAAAACAAACTTTTTACAGAAAGAGCGTTTTTCGTTAATAGTGCAGTTGTAGTGCCGAACGATTTAGTAATCCAAACTATGTTTGAGAAAAATTTTGTGCCGTTAAAAACGGTGGTTTTGGAGGAAATGCCTTTTAAGAATTATTATGCCGGCAAAGGTTTTGCTGCTATAAAAAAATATTCGCAAAGGGATATTGAAATTGAAGCAACATCTTCCGATGGTGGGTTTCTTGTTCTGACTGACACTTTTTATCCGGGCTGGAGAGTTTTTATAGACGGTAAAAAATCAAAAATTTATCAAGCGAATT
>PEVQ01000188.1 GCA_002780205.1 Elusimicrobia bacterium CG06_land_8_20_14_3_00_38_11 | reverse complement strand
TAATAGATATGCAGAATTTTTAACATTGTAATCGGGTTTGTGTGATTTTCATTTAATGATAGGATTTTTTGATTTGAACTTGGATGAGTTGCCCCTACGGGACTTCCTACTTCGGTCGCCTCAACTTTTGCTATTCTACAAAAATTAAATTATTTTGTCAAGTATTTTTTTATCTGACAATTTATTTTTTTTCTCCACATGTTCCGGTCGTTTCTTAATATAAAATCGGCAAGTTTTATTTTTTCGCTCATCGGCATTTGTGATGCAATTCTTTTTTCTGCTTCAGTTTTTGTTAGTTTATCCCGTTTCATCAGGCGGTCTATCTGTTGATTTTTTTTGCAATATACGACTATGATTTTGCCAAACATTTTTTCAAGATGCGCTTCAAATAAAAGCGGAACATCAACAACAACAATTGAGAATTGAGAATTGAGAATTGAGAATTGTTTTTTTAGTTCTTTGATGATTTTAGGATGGAGAATTTCTTCAAGTTGCTTTCGTTTTGCAGAATCCGAAAAAATTATTTTTGCAATTTTTTTTCTATTTGATGTCCCAAAAAGTTTTTTAATTCTTTTATGGACATTTGTCCTTTTATAAATCTTCTTTGCAATTTCATCGCAGGAAATAGTTTTTATTCCCAGTTTTTTAAATTCATTCAGCACGGTTGTTTTTCCCGATGCAATCCCGCCGGTCAAACCGATAATTTTTTTCGCCTGATGCGAATCCGCTTTTGGCGGAAATATTTTATTTTTCATTTTTTAATTGCAGTTAAATCAGCCCAGTTTTTGCCCACCTTTACATCAACAACAACAGGTATGTCAAGTTTCATTGCTTTTTCCATCTCGGATTTTATCATCGGAATATATTTATCAATTTCATCTTTTTTGATTTCAAACAAAAGGTCGTCGTGCACCTGCAAAAGCATTCTGATTTTATCCTGTTGAACCGCAATTTTTTTATAGATATTTATCATCGCAATTTTTATTATATCGGCGGAAGTGCCTTGTATGGGAGTGTTTATTGCAGTCCGCTCGGCAAAGGAGCGTATTTGGGCGTTCGGGCTGTTTATTTCCGGGAGATATCTTATTCGTCCGACGAGCGTAGTTACATATCCGGTTTTTTTTGCCGTTTTTATTGTTTCCGTAATCCAGTTTTTTACTCCGCTGTATTTTTCAAAATACCGGTTAATGTAATTTTGCGCTTCTTCAGGCGTAATTCCCAATTGCTGTGAAAGTCCCCACGACTGCTGTCCGTAGACAATCCCGAAGTTTATGCCTTTCGCCCTTTTTCTCATATCAGAAGTGATTTCCTCTTTTTTTAATCCGAAAACCTCCGCGGCAGTTGCTGTATGAATATCCGCTCCTTCAATAAAAGCGGTACAAAGTGCTTTATCTTTTGTGATATGAGCCAGCACCCGCAGGTCAATCTGCGAGTAATCAAAAGATGCAAAAATAAAATTATCCTCGGGAATAAAACCTCGCCGGATTTTTCTTCCAAGTTCAGTCTTTATGGGAATATTTTGCAGATTGGGTTCCGACGATGAAAGCCGTCCCGTTGATGTAACCGTCTGATTAAACTGGGTGTGCAACCGTTTTGTTTTCAGGTTTATTTTGGAAATTAGTGCGTCAACAAATGTTGATTTAAGTTTTGATATTTCCCTGTATTCCAAAATAATTTTCGGCAGTTCGGATGTTTGTGCAAGTATTGTGAGAACCTCTTCTCCCGTGGAAAACCCGGTTTTAATTTTTTTGACAGGAGTCAGCCCCATTTTGTCAAAAAGTATATGGGCAAGTTGTTTCGGCGAATTGACGTTAAATTGTTCGCCGGCCGTTGAATAAATTATTTTTTCCAATTTTTTGAGTTCTCCGTTAAATTCGTCGGACAATTTTTTAAAATACGATTCATCTATTTTTATTCCGGCATCTTCCATTTTGTATAAAACTTTAGCCAGCGGCATTTCAATATCGTTAAAAAGCGGAAGCAGTTTTTCTTTTTCCAATAATTCTAGCAAAATTCTATAACATCTTAAAATAACTTCGGCAATTTTGCAGAGAATGTTTTTTGTTTCCTCAATTTCCATGTTTTCATAGTTGCCGATGACAGAACCTATTTTTATTCCGAGATGTTCAATCGCAATTTCGGAAATTGAATGGTTTTTTCCGGAAGGATTTAAGAGATATGATGCAATTTCCGTATCAAATATATTTGATATGCGGATGCCATATTTCTTAAAAATGGAGAATTGCGATTTTATATTATGCGTGATTTTAGCCGTTTTTTCATTTTCAAAAATAGGTTTTAAGGACCTAAAAACTGTTTCCGGCGGTAATTGTCCCGAAGATGTCAGCGTCAGATGACCGACCGGTATGTAAAAATTCGCTTCACTCACCCACCCTGAAGGGTGGGCTACAGGGTGGGCTACAGGGTGGGCTACAGGGTGGGCTACAGGGTGGTGTGATGCTTCGGGTTTAGACAACCCGACTGAAGTCGGGTTAAACCCTTGCATCTTTTTATTCGCTTCGCTTACTGTTAGAGCCAGGCCCACCGGGCGACCTAATGTGTCGTTTGCAAAAAGAAATGAAAACTCATTTTTACCTGTTAAATTGTTTGCCAGAGATTCAAGTTCCAAGTCATTTGATATTATTTTGTAATCGTTGTTTGTATTATCCGCGTCATCTTCTTTTACGAGTAGTTTTATTAACGAATAAAATTCCAGCCGTCTCAAAATAGATATCAGTTTTTCGTTGTCCGGATTTTGAGGTCTCAATTTTTCAAAATCCACATCCATCGGAATATCTCTTACAAGTGTTACAAGTTTTTTTGAAAGAAGCGCCGCCTCGGAATGCTGGGCGATTAATTCGCCGGTTTTTCCTTTGATTTTGCTCTGATTTTTTATAATGTTTTCTAAACTTCCGAACTCATGAATAAGTTTTACCGCTGTTTTTTTTCCGATGCCGGGAACACCGGGAATGTTGTCGGACGCATCGCCGGATATCGCTAGATAATCAACCATATTTTCCGGCGGTATTTCCCAGTTTTTTAAAACCTCATCACTATCATAGATAATGTTTTTCGGTTCATTTAATACCTTTACATTTTTATCAACAAGTTGCAAAGCGTCTTTATCGCCGGTTACAATCATTACATCTATTCCCTTGTTTTTCGCCTTTTCGGAGAGAGTAGCGATTAAATCATCCGCCTCAAATCCCTCTTTTTCATAAATCGTAATATTTAATGCGGAAATCACCTCTTTTACAAGTGGAAACTGATTTTTCAGTTCGTCCGAGGTTTTTTTTCTTTGCGCTTTATATTCGGAAAACTCTTTATGCCTGAAAGTTGCAGCCGGATAATCCAGACAGACAGCAATGTAGTCGGGTTTGTAAGTTCGTAAAATTTTAAGCAGCATTCTGGTGAATCCGAAAACGGCGTTGACCTGCTCGCCTTTTGATGTTGTCAGATTTTGTATCGCGTGGTATGCCCTGTGAATGTGGGCGTTTCCGTCAATAATGTAAATTGTCATAAGTTTTTTATTTTTTGCCACAGAGACACCGAGAACACAGAGTTTTTAATTTTCAATTCTTACTTCTGTTTTTTCTCCGTGCCCTCTGTGACTCCGTGGCTTATTTTTATATTTTTTATTTTGGATTAAAAGGCAGTAAAATTTCGGTATTCTGAATTATACGTCCTTTGTCGTCAATTTTTCCGTTGTTGAGTTCAAGTATTTTTTGTGAAAATTTTTCATCTCCTAAAACCTTTTTTGATATATCGGTTATGTTTTCGCCAGCCGTTGTTTTGTAATAAATAAATTTTTCCGGTTCTTCAGTTTTTATTTTTAATATCGTCATTTCTATGCGTCTATTTTTTGCTCTTCCTTCGTCTGTGGAATTTGAAGCGATGGGATTAAATTCCCCGCAGCCCCTTACTTGCAGCCGTTTCGGGGAAATCCCATTTTTTATCAATTCTGATACTACGCTCCAGCCCCTTTCGGCGGAAAGATACCAGTTGTCTTTATGTTTTCCCCAGCGGAGAGGTGTTGAGTCCGAATGTCCTTCAACGATGACCGTTCCCGGATTGTTTTTCAGATAATCGGAAACATCAAGAAGAACGCCCTTAAAATTGTCGGAGACATCAGGGCTTCCTTTCGGGAAAATAATGTCCTGCGAGAATGTAACTTTTATTTTATCGGCGGTTAAAGATATTTTTCCGAATTTTTCAAGTTTTTTAACGAACATCTTATCTTCGCTGACTTTCAGGGCTTGCTGTTGGAGAGTGGTCAAAGCAAAAAGGATAAGAAAAAATATCATCAGGTTGGTCATCATATCGCCGTACGGAACCGTCCACATATTGGGGTCGAGTTCTACCGACTCGCCGAACCTTCTTCCGTAAAATACCGTTTTCTT
>PEVQ01000205.1:26138-26280 GCA_002780205.1 Elusimicrobia bacterium CG06_land_8_20_14_3_00_38_11 | reverse complement strand
TGTTAATGATGTCGGTAATCAGACAACTACCGCGACACCTACTGGTGAAACGGCAGCAACTAATTCTACTGTTGCGAATCCGGTTTCCGGAACATTTATTACCCGGGCCGAAGCGCATGCTGTTAACTACACCTACGGAGTT
>PEVQ01000205.1:20111-26073 GCA_002780205.1 Elusimicrobia bacterium CG06_land_8_20_14_3_00_38_11 | reverse complement strand
TGCACTTTCAAACGCAAGCATCTTTGATTTAGCAACATATCGCACTCTGTCGCTGTCAGCAGCAATCAAGTTCTAACAACTTGAACTGCTAAAAATTGTAGTTGCAGACCCTTGGTCTGCTTCTGCTAAAATTAAGAAGCCCTCGTTTTCGGGGGCTTCTTTTTTTATACCCAATACAAACAACTCTGAATGTAGGGCAGGGCTTCAGCCCTGCGATAATCAAGCAACCCTAAAGGGTTGCCCTACAAATTAAAATCGGGCTTGATTTTTTCCAAAATTTTTGATATAATTTCATTTGTGGAAGTAAAACTTTCAAGACATTCAAAAAACAATATACGCTTATATGAAATAACTCAAATTGAAATTGAACAGTGTATTCATAATTCCGACAAACAAGACAACGAGGGGAGATACTAAGGGGAGCATAAAATACTTTACATCCGTAAAGTACTTCGTCTGTCACCCTGAACTCGTTTCAGGGTCTATAGATGCTGAATCAAGTTCAGCATGACACCATCTTCCATGTAAAGTATATTCCGCTCTTGTTAGTATTTAATTGCATATAAAGTATTTCCGGACAGATTTTCCGGTTTACAGTTAAAAGTTGTTTATGTCGTTGAAAAAGGGAATTATTTTGTTATATCGGCATACCCGCTGAAAAAAAGTTATTGGAGGTGATTGATTATGTATGTAAATTACGACAAAAAAGTTGATGCGGCATTCATCCAGTTATCGGAAAAAAAACCGGATTCGGCGGTGGAAATCAAAGAAGGGGTTATTGTTCATCTAACGAAAAACGGTGATATTGTTGCCTTCGAAATTTTAGAGGCAAGTAAAAAACTGAGTATCTCTGAATTATTCAGTTATCGTGTCCCTACTTTAGCAGGCGTATAAAATGAAAAAATATTTTTTGATTTTGTCTTTACTACTTACCACTTACTACTTACCACTTACTGCTTCTATAAGAATCGGGGCGGAGGTAGAAACCGGCGGAACAAGTTATTCAAACCCGAATTATTCAACATCTTCATCATTATCAAATTCTTACAACTACCAGAAATCCCGTTTATATCTTGAAGGGGATTTGAAAAAAAATGTTACGGTCGGCGTAAAACTGATAAGCAGGGGAATTTTCGGAAAGGACTTCGGCAAGGAATACACGACCGCAAGGTCATCAATCACATTTATAAATTATACGCCGCAGATTGAAAACGCATTTCTGGAATTTTCGGAAGTCGGCACACTTCCGGTTGATTTTATCGCAGGACGACAACCGTTAAGAATAGGTCAGGGCGTGCTCGTTGACGACGACGGGCTGGGTTTTGATGCACTCCGCATTAAGGGGTATCTGCCTTTTGATATTGACGCAGACGCATTTTTAATAAAGAGAAACGAACTTTCCGGAGACCGGTTCACAACAGATAAGGACCAATCGCTAACGGCTATCGGCGGCAACTGGACATATCAAAACGATTATAATTTCAGGGTATATTATTTAGTTGAAGAATCATCATCACCGCTAAAGAAAAATTTTATATCGGTGAGGGCTGACGGACGATTTAAGGAGGGCGTTAATTACCGTGTGGAAATTATAAAATCGGGCGGCGATTATTCCGGAATATCTTATCTGGCGGGAGCAACGGCTTATTCAAAATTAAGACGGCTCGGAAAAACATCCGTTAATTTTGAGTATGCGGTCGGTGCGGGAAAAGATAACGGATTGGGATTCGCTCCGACTTACGGACACAAAACGGATGGGTTTGAAAGAAGCGGCTACGGGGAATATTTCGGGGCATCTATGAGCGATTTTTACGGCGGAATTTCTCCTTATAAATCCGGCGGACAGGGAATTCACACTACAACTTTGGGAGTCGGTTTTGAACCATACAAGGATTTAAACTTCAACTTTGATTATTTTATTTTGTTCTCGCTTGATTATCCCGAATTAACCGGGGTTGAAAGTTATCTCGGCGAAGAACTGGATTTATCTCTAAAATATAAATACACTGATAATTGTTTTTTCCGTCTTGTCTACGGCAGATTCTCGCCTCTAAAAATTTTGAAACCGGAAAATGAAGCATCAAAAATAATTTCAAATAAACTCGGATGGTCGGTTTCGGCGAAGTTTTAATCGCGAATAACTGCGAAGGCAAGATGCTTCGTTCCACTCAGCATGACACCAAAGAAGCAGTCATTCTGAGCCGAAGGCGAAGAATCTCATTCGTGAACATTCGTGATATTAGGGAGGAAAAATGAAAAAGTTTTTTGCAGTTTTGTGTATCGTGGGTTTGGCATCAAGTTTTTCTTTTGGCAGGGATGTGTCAAAAAAAACAGGGGTCGGGTTTAACAGCCAGTTGTCCGGTTTCGGCGTGGATTCGCTTTCCGTTCGCTGGTGGTTTTCTAAAAAAATGGCCGCCGAAGGACTGCTCGGATTTTCTCTCGGTGACGACACAATTTTTAATGTCGGCGGGAAATTTTTAACCGTTATTAAAGAGGAAAAAAACCTTAATATCTACGGTTTCGGGATTATCGGAATTGAATCACATCAGTCGGACGATACTTCTTTTTCCGTAGGCGGCGGATTCGGAACGGAATTCTTTTTCAGCGACTTTCCAAATCTCGGATTCGGGGCAGAAATTGGACTCGGTTTTTCCAATGCAAATAACAAAAACCAGTTCGGCACATCCGCCGGATGGCTGTCCGCGGTCGGTATAAGATATTATTTGTAAAAGCAGAATTAAGGATTACTAAGGGGAGCATAAAATACTTTACATCCGTAAAGTACTTCGTCTGTCACCCTGAACTCGTTTCAGGGTCTATAGATGCTGAATCAAGTTCAGCATGACACCATCTTCCATGTAAAGTATATTCCGCTCTTGTTAGTAAGTGGTAAGAATTAAGAACTGTGCAATAAAAACTTAATCCTTAAAGCGAAGCGACTTAATCCTTATTACTGATTTTCTATGAAACCGCTTTATATCGCTTTTGTCTGGCATCAACACCAGCCGAATTATAAAAATCCTCAAACAAACAAATATCTTTTGCCGTGGGTGCGGCTTCACTGCACAAAGGATTATTATGATATAGCGGCAATCCTTGAAAAATTTCCGAAAATAAAACAAACCATAAATATCACGCCTTGCTTAATGGAACAGATTGTTGATTACACAAAAGGTGCGACGGATGATTTTCTGGATGTTACAAAAAAAATCACAAAAGAACTCACAGCAGACGAACGGATATTTATCTTAAAAAATTTTTTTATGGCAAATCCGGAAACTATGATAGAACCGTATCCGAGATACAATGAACTTTTTCAACGACGGGGATGGCGGGCGGACGATAATTACTTGAAAAGAATAGAACCGCTTTTTAGCACGGCAGATATCCGTGATTTGGTTGTGTGGTTTAATCTTTCATGGGTTGGTCCTTATTTCAGACAGCACAACGAAAAGATTAAATGTTTACTTAAAAAGGAAAAAAATTTCTCTGAGGAAGACAAACAGACGCTTATTGACGAGGCGACAAAAATTATTTTACAGGTTCTGCTCAAGCACAAGGAACTGCAGGACAAAGGACAGATTGAAATTACAACATCTCCTTACTATCATCCGATTCTGCCGCTTTTAATTGATACAAATATCGCAAAAGTCGGAATGCCGAATGTAACTCTGCCTAAAATAAGATTTCATCAGCCGGATGATGCGGAACATCAGATAAAAGCCGGAGCAGAACTTTACGAAAAAATATTCGGAAGAAAATCACGGGGCATGTGGCCTTCGGAGGGCTCGGTGTCGTCGGATATTGTGCCTTTGGTTGCCAAAAACGGAATAAACTGGATTGCAACCGACGAGGAAATACTTTTTCAATCACTTGGTGAAATAAATATCTGTAACAGAAATGAAATTCTTTACAAACCGTATAAAATCAGTGTCGGCAAACACTCGGTGAACGTTATTTTCCGCGACCATAAACTTTCCGACTTAATCGGTTTTGTCTATCACAAGATGAATGCGGAAGATGCGGCAAACGATTTTATCGGTCGCCTCACTGAAATAAAAAATTCTATCTCAAACAATAACGGTGCACCGGCGCTGGCCAGCATAATTTTAGACGGCGAAAATTGCTGGGAATATTATAAAAACAGCGGATTTGATTTTCTTAACTCGCTTTACACAAAACTTTCAAATGAATCCAACGGCGGAAAAAACGGACTTATAACGACGACTGTTTCGGAATATCTATCAAAATTTCCGCCGAAGAACGAACTTAAAGGTATTTTTCCCGGCTCATGGATTAACGGCGATTTCGGTATCTGGATAGGGCATCCGGAGGATAATCAGGCATGGAATTTTCTCAACCAAACAAGAAAATTTTTGTTGAGCAGAACGCCGAAAACCAAGCCGCCGGAAAACATAAAAAAAGCATGGGAAGAAATTTATATTGCCGAAGGAAGCGATTGGAACTGGTGGTACGGGGCAGACCACTCCTCAATGAATGATGCGGAATTTGACCAACTTTTTAGAGCCCATCTTATACATATCTACAAATTACTGAATGAAAAGGTGCCCGACGAACTTTATTTTTCAATAAAAAGAAAATGGGAGATACTCGGCAACATCACCAATCCGGTTGATTTCATCAAGCCCAAAATAGACGGTAAAATAACAAGTTATTTTGAATGGCACAATGCGGGATTTTACGATGTATCAAAATCCGGGGGTGCGATGCATCAGACAGACACCTGCATTAAAATGATTTACTGGGGATTTGATGAAACGGAACTGTATTTCCGACTTGATTCTATTCAACCATTCCCGAAAAATATAAAATTTAAAATTGTTTTTCTAAAACCCGCGCAACAAAAAGATATAACTATTGACCCCGATGATAATTCGGCAGTTTTTGATACAACTGAATTAAAAAATATTGTAATAGGAAAAGGGGGAATAATTGAACTCTCTCTTCCGTTTTCTAAAATCGGCACTAAACCCGGCGAAACCATAGAGTTTGTCGTCCTCACCGAGCAGAAAGGACTTGAACTTGAGAGATGGCCGTATCACGCATCAATTATTCTTGCCCATCCTTCCAAAAATTTTCCCGAAGAACACTGGTCAGTATAAAAAAGCCAAAACAATACGTCATACGTCATCTTTTTTCTAAAAATTTGAAATTAAAAAATACTTGCAATATTTGATGCCTTTACGACACTTCCCGAGTATCCTTAAATAATTTTTTTACTCTTTTAATTAACTAAATCCTGCCCAACTTAACAATACTCTCAAATAGATTACCTATTTTCAGCCATTTTTCGCCCCTTCCCGCCCCTTAATTAGTTCGCATAAGGTATCTTATGTTAACTTTTTAATACAATTTCTTAATGTTCTGCCAGGCAAAATCAAATTAAACTAAATTATTAGAAAACATATCATAATGCTCAATTTTACGGCATTTTCTTAACTAACCTAACTGCTTTTATTGATATTTTTGGCTTGGCACTCTCAAAAGTCTAACAAATTGACAAATACTTGGCAAAAATTTGAAATTTCCGGAAAAAAATTTTACTAAAAAAATTTGAACAAAAAAGGCAGGACGCCGGCCGGTTAAATATGATGCCAATCGGATTAAAATTCTGGAAAAATTAAGCAAACCAAAAACACAATGGAATCAAAAAAATCAGATGAACCAAAATTTTGTCAAAAATGGTCGGATTACAAAAAACCAACGAAGACCGGAAAAATAGCTGTCGGCAAAATAGACAAAATAGAAAAAAGGCAGGAATGCTTACCAAAGAACATTCCAAAAAATTGTCAAAAATCAGACAAAAATCAAGCATCCTAAAAAACCGGAAAAAGGGTAGAAAAGAAAGGATAAAATGCAGTAAAAAGCGACGGAGAAAATGAAAATTAATGTTAAAAAATCAATTTTCCGACGAGAAAACTGACAAAAAACTTGTTATTCT
>PEVQ01000205.1:15218-20064 GCA_002780205.1 Elusimicrobia bacterium CG06_land_8_20_14_3_00_38_11 | reverse complement strand
TTCGTCGTCAAAATCAGCATTTTGGGGCATTAGAATCTGATTGAATGCCCCCCACAATTATTAAGTTGAATACAGACAATTAGGCAAGTTTTTCTATTAGAGCAAGAAATGTTTCTACGGGGTCAGGATAAGATATTTTTTGATATGATTCCGACATTTTGGCGAGCGATTCGGGATTATTTACAAGTTTGATAATTTCTTCCGGCAATTTTTTAATTTCTTTTTCTTCAATCAAAATTGCACAACCATTTTTTACAAGATATTCTGCGTTCGCTTTTTGATGGTTTTCCGTCGAATAAGGGTAAGGAATTAAAATTGCAGGCATTTTGAGAGCAATTAACTCGGCAATGGTCGTTGCACCGGCACGGCATACAACAAGCGATGCATTTTTATAAGCCGTCTCAATATTGTAAAGATATTTGTGAACCTCCGTCGTAAAACCATCGTTTTTATAAGCATTCTCAACAATTTCAAAATCATTTTCGCCTGTTATGTGAATAAGCCGAATTTTTTCTTTTAGTGACGACAGTTTAGTTATTGAATTTATCAAAGCGATGTTTATATTGTGTGCACCCTGACTTCCGCCGAAAATAAGAATAGCGAGCGGTGTAGCCGCAGGATTTATCCTGCGATAATCAAGTGGTCTTGCTATATTTAGAATTTCTTGACGAACGGGGTTGCCGGTAAAAACCGCTTTTTCAGACGGAAAATATTTTTTTGAATCTTCAAAACTTACGCATATAAAATCTGCGAATTTTGCCGAAAGTTTATTGGCAAGTCCAGGTATAAAATTTTGTTCATGAATCATTGACGGTATTTTCATCAACCACGCACTAAAAATTGCAAGGAATGAAACATATCCGCCGAAACCCATTACAATACCCGGCTTTTCTTTTAATAAAATTTTGAATGCCTGAATTATTGAGTAAAAAAATTTAATAAAAAAAACGGCTGTGCGGACAGATAACGACCTGGAATAGCCGACGACTGATAATGTATAGAACCTGTAATTCTCTCTTGCAATTATTTCTGATTTTTTTCCGACAAAAAAAATATCCCACCCTTTTTTTTTAAGTGCGGCAGCCAATGCGATTCCGGGATAGATATGCCCTCCCGTTGATGATACTGCAATAAGAATTTTTTTTTCAGTCCTTTTCATACCTCAATTGTTTTCCGATGTTTAACAATATACCGACGGATGTAAGCATAACTAATACCGATGAGCCGCCGAAAGATATAAACGGAAGCGGAAGCCCTTTTGTAGGCAAAACCCCAACACTTACCGACATATTGATCAGTGCCTGTAAAGTAATCATAACGGTTATTCCGAAAGCAAGAAGTTGCCCGAAAAGATCTTTTGCATTCACCGCAATTTTTATTCCGAATATGAACAATGCAATAAATAGCGACAAAATAAGCATCGTTCCTATAAAACCGAATTCTTCGCCAATAATAGGAAATATAAAATCAGTATGCGGGTCGGGCAAAAAAAGCATCTTCACTACTGATTTGCCTAATCCCGTACCAAATATCCCCCCTGAACCCATAGCAATAAGCGACTGGACAAGTTGATACCCTGCGCCCTGCGGGTCAGCCCACGGATTAAGAAATGTCGTTATTCTTTTTAGACGGTACGGCTCTTTTAGGATGACATAAACAACAACCGGAACAGCGGCGACCGAAGCAAAAATAATATACAAATAATTCGCTCCGCCGACAAATAAAAGAATTATTGTAAGTAAAAAAATTAAAAACGGCACTCCGAAATCCCGCTCCAAAAAAATCAGAAATACTATGCTTCCGACAATAACAAGCGGTTTTAGAAGACCTTCTTTGAAATTTTTTATTTTGCTGGTGCGTTTGTCAATATACCACGCAAGAAAAATGATGACGGTTATTTTCGCTATTTCAGAGGGCTGGAAACCAAAAGTGCCGAAACGCAGCCATCTTCTGGCACCGCTTGCAATAGTTCCGAAAAACAAAACGGAAATTAAAAGTAAAACGGTAAAAATTAGAAGCGGTACGACGAACTTTTTTAGTTTGTTGTAATCAAACACGGAGAAAAACAACATTGAAAATATTCCGATAATAACCGATACTGCCTGATTTAGATAAAATTTTGTCGGACTGCCGTATCTGTAATCCGCCATACCGCCGCTGGCCGATAAAACCATAACGAGGCCTATAGAAACCAAGGCAAGCACAATTATTAAAACCCAGTGATTATAAAATTTCGGTTGTCTCATAAATTATTCACAACTTCCTTAAAAAATTTTCCCCTCTCCTCATAATTATTAAACTGGTCAAAAGAGGCGCACGCGGGCGATAGCACCACTATATCGCCGGAAACGGCAAGGTCGCTTGCTTTTTTAACCGCTGCCTCCACATTATCAAGCATAATTATATCCGATGCACCTTTAAGTTGAGTAAATATTTTTTTCTTCGCTTCACCGATTGCAATAATTTTCTTTACATTATTTTTAATAAGCGGAATTAAAGGCGTATAGGGAGAACCTTTATCCCGACCGCCGAGAATTAAAATGAGCGGTTGACTGAAAGATTTCATTGCAACTAATGTTGAAGATACATTTGTACTCTTTGAATCGTTTATGTATCTAACACCGCCGAGAACTCTTACGAATTCAAGACGGTGTTCAACACCCTTAAAATCCGACAGTGACCTTAAAATAGTTTTTTCGGAAATGCCGGCGCAGGATAGCATTTCAATTGAGGCGAGCGCATTTTCTATATTATGGGCACCGGGAACTTTAAGATTTAATATTTTTTTATTTTCTTTTGCCGAAAAAAACCTTATTGTTGAAGGGCACTTTTTGGAAAGTTTCAAGCAAAATTCATCCTCTTTATTAAGTATGCAAAAATCGTTCTTTTTTTGGTTGGCGAATATTTTTGATTTTATATCCGCATAATTTTCTATGGTTTTGTGCCGATGTAAATGGTCGGGCGTTATATTCAAAACAGCAGATATATGCGGAGCAAATTTTTTTGTATATTCTAATTGATAACTTGAAACCTCCATAACTATGTATGTTTGAGCGTCGGATTTTTCAATAAAATCACAGACGGGAGCGCCGATGTTTCCGCAAACAATGTTTTTGTAACCGGCATCAGAAAGCGTTTCGCCGATCATTGAAGTTGTGGTGGTTTTTCCGTTGGTGCCGGTTATAGCAACAATCATTTTGTATTTTGCAAAAAGAAAAAAAATCTCAATATCGGAAAGAATTTCTATGCCTCTTTTTTTTGCGTCTATTAAAATTGGAATGTCACCGGGCACACCGGGACTTGGTATGATTAAATCGCAGGATAATATTTTTTGAGAGTGACCTCCGAATTCAAGTTTAACTTTTTTTGATAAATTTTTTATTTGAATATCATTTTTTTTCTTTGCTTCGCTTAAGAGAACATCCGCACCTTTTTTGGAAAAGTAATTGGCACAGGAAATACCGGTTTTTGCAGCGCCCAAAACAGCAACTTTTTCCCAGATTTTTTTCATTTTTACATATTTCAGACAGAACGAAGCAAGAAATTTTTGAAGAGCCTCAACCTGCCTACCGCCAGGCAGGTTTGCGACTTATTCGTTCCAGGAGCGACCGCAGAAAGTCCCTTTAGGAACAAATTGCAGAGCGAGTGACAGACGAGCGTCTCAAAAAAATTTGCTTGCGAGTGATTTTTCATCTTATTTTCAGCGAACTCAAAGATAGAAGCGCTAAAATTATAGCAACAATCCAAAATCTTATTACGACTTTCTCTTCGGGATATCCTGTAAGTTCAAAATGATGATGAAGCGGCGCCATTTTGAAAAGGCGTTTTTTCCTGAGCCGATATGAAGTAACCTGCAACAGAACCGACAACGCTTCAGCGACGAATATCCCGCCGGCGACGATTAAAATCAGTTCCTGTTTTACAAGAATGCTGATAATTCCTATGCTGCCGCCCAAAAACAACGAGCCGGTATCACCCATAAAAACCTCGGCGGGATGACAGTTAAACCATAAAAAACCCAGACACGCACCGAGCATCGCCGTCAAGAATATGCAAATTTCACCGGCACCGGAAACTGGTATAATTTTTAAGTAATTGGCGAACTTCGCATTGCCGGCCACATATGCAAATACCACATAAACAAGCCCTGAAAAAATAATTGAACCCACCGCCAGGCCGTCAAGCCCGTCGGTAAGATTTACCGCATTTGAAGAGCCGATAACGATAAAATACGAAAAACATACATAAAAAATTCCCAGATTCAAAAATGTTTCTTTCAAGTATGGGACATTAACAGATGTGATATATTTCGGATTAGGAGGATTATAAAAATTGAAAGCGGCAATGATAAGTCCGAGAATTGAAATATAAATTATTTTTTTTGATGCGGATAATCCGGATGAATGTTTTTTTACAAGTTTGAGATAATCATCCGTAAAACCTAAAAGTCCCAGATAAAGTGCTGAAAAAATTAAAATCCATATAAACCTGTTGTCAAGCCGCGCCCATAAAAGCGTTGAAATGACAAGTGATATGAGAATTGCTAAACCGCCCATTGTGGGCGTGCCGGATTTGGCAAAATGGGTTTGGGGGCCATCGCTTCGTATTGTTTGTTCAATTTTCAGCATTTTTAATTTTTTTATAAAATACGGACCGAAAATAATGGAAATTAAAAGGGCGGTAAAAATAGCGCCGCCGGCACGGAAAGTAATATACTGAAAAACATTCAACGGCGAAAATTTGTCAGATAAATAATAGAGGTAATAAAACATAAGATAAGCAACTTCGTCGCAATGATTACGGCGATAAAGTCAACGATGTCGGCGATAACATTTTCATCGCTGTA